>NZ_BOLU01000002.1:0-111726 GCF_016861825.1 Lacticaseibacillus sp. 866-1
GTGCTTGTGAGTGTTAATCTGAGAGTGGGTCATGAAGATTCCTGCTTTCTTGTCTGGTTGCACTAACAAGAATAGGTCTTCATGGCCTTTTTGGTCTAGTCGCTAAGGTGTTGCACTTGAATTGTAAACTGGGGCGAATGCAAAATTGTTTTTCATTCGAACAAGCCAAGTTATAAGGTTAAGAAGATTCGTTTTAAATCACGTTCTGATCACAGCGTTATCAACTACAATAGCGATATCACCATCGAAAATATACCCATACATGCATACGACTACGTAGTTAATGGACGCTCAGCTATCGGTTGGATTCTGGATCAATATCAGGTTAAAACTGATAAATCATCACAGATTACTGACGATCCAAACGAATACAGTGATGATCCGAAGTATATTTTCAAGCTGTTACTAAAGGTCATCAGAGTATCGCTGAGCACATTAGATCTTATTGCTCAGTTGCCCACGTTTGAAGTTGCAGACTAAGTTCCCATATTGTGATAATGTGCATTATTAAAGAAGTAATAGCACCACTAATGGGTAAAATACGAGTGACATCATTGGCAATGTGCATCGGACGAGTGGTCTGAGATTAATGGATACGTGTTTACGGACGTCTCAGGAAGTTGCTCTTACCCAGCAAACTATAATAGAGAGCCTATATTAATGTTTGTAAATATCTAGAGCAACAAATGAGTGGACCAGAATACTCTAGCATGCCTGGTTTGGTGTATCTTCAAGTAAGCCTACTTAAGCAGGGGGGAAGAATGAAAGAAATATTTCAAAATATATACTCAGCTTTGGAACAGCTCCAAAAATTGTCAGATCGCCTTTGGGAGAGCCAGCTGAGGAATCACGAGTTAGATAATCTATCAATTTCGAAAAATGAAGTCAATGATAAGATAAAATCTATTGGCACTAATATTGACGTCCTTTCAGATGCACTAGACGGTCATAAAGTTACCAACAACTTTCTAGACTTATTAAAAAATTATCTAGATAATTTGAATAAAGATTTGCAGATCTCTGACTTTGTCCAGCTTGAACGTCAAACTGAGACTTTAAGGAATGACGCGGAAAAATTAAACTTTTTTACGAAAATTGCCGTTCAAAAAAACACTGCAGTTATCGTTGGAGCAAATGGCAGCGGAAAATCTACTTTTGTGAATGATCTTGGAGAGCTTTCATTACCTAATCTCACAGTCATACCTGCTCAAAAAAATTTATACTTCTCCGAGCAAATATACAAGAGAGACCATACAGATGAAGATAGTTATCGGAAGGCGAATCTGAGGCCATCTAATAATGCATACAAGATTGACAATTCGTCGGAAAGCGAAGCAGTTACCCGGCTCTTTGAACCTTTTACATTAATGATTACCGCGTTAGTTAATGAAGTAGTCCAGCTTTCAACTGATGAACGGAATTTTGAGCTATCTAAGCGATCCGTACCAAAATGGGACAATTTAACCAAGATTTGGAATAAGGTGATTCCCGACGTGACCTTTTGTGTAGACGGAGTGCATCGACAAGTCTATCCAATTCGGAATAACCAACAGTATTCGTTTAATAAACTTAGTGATGGCGAAAAATGCATCCTCTTTTACATTGGAAACGTCTTATTGGCGAAGGATAATGCTTATGTTGTTGTTGACGAGCCTGAAACGTTTCTGAATGCTGCAATCTACAATAAGCTCTGGGATATTTTGATTTCTGTACGGAAAGACTGTCAATTTATCTTCACCTCCCATAATCCTGAATTCATTATGGCCAGACGAGGTGCTTCAATATTTTGGTGCAAACAATTTTCACCACCAGATAAGGTTGAGCTACGTCTACTGGATTTTAAGAATAATCTGCCAATGGATTTATTGACTGAACTAGTTGGGAGCAGGAAGAAGATTCTTTTCTGTGAAGGAACTGAGAACAGCTACGACTATCAAATTTTTTCTGCTATATTTCTCGATGAGTACACCGTAAAGCCTGTAGGCGGCCATGAGAAGGTCATTCAGTATACAAAAACCTTTAATGCTTTGCCGAACTGGGTAGATAATTCCGCTGTGGGAATTGTTGATAGGGATGGCATGAATATAGATCAAATTAATTCATTGTCATCTAACGAAGTTTCTGTCTTACCTTATAACGAAATTGAAATGTTATTGGTTGATGAGAAAGTGATGCGCTCAGTTCTTCAACTGAATCACAATGACCGAGATATTCCTTCAATTGTTAGCAATTTTAAGTCCGAGTTCCGCCAATTGTTAATCAAGGAAAAAGAAAGGGTTATCTATACATTGGCGAAGAGCCGGGTTGACTCAGAACTGAGTAGCCAATTCATAGACTCTAAGCTCTATAAGACGACCGATTCGTTAATTCATATGGTTGATGAATTGCCAAAAAAAATTCAGGCTAAGACTATTGTTGAAGGTTGCATAAAAGAAGTTGAAACCGCCCTACAAAGTCCAAATTACGACTTGTTGTTGAAGATGTGCAGTTTGAAAGGGGAAATTGTTGGCGGACTTTCGAATCGCTATTTGCAACCAGACTATGCGAGTCTGGCCATTGGAAGAATTCAAAGAACGAGCGAATTAAAAGGGTATTTGAGAAATTTGGTCAGTCTATGATTAGTCGATGTGATATGTCATTTATTCTTACAAATATTTTAGAGCTAACATCGTCTTTACTACCCACATGTTAGTAAGGATAAGTAATATGTAAACTACGTATTGAAGTAGAAGGAGTTATTTATTAATGCCACCAATCCAATGGTTCCCCGGCCACATGGCCAAGGCCCGCAATCAGGTCCAAGAAAAATTAAAACTGGTCGATCTCGTGCTTGAGGTCGTTGATGCACGTGTCCCGGAGGCCAGCCGGAATCCGATGATGAATCAAAGCGTCGGGCAAAAGCCGCGCATTATGGTCCTGAACAAGAAGGACCTGGCGGATTCACAGAAGACGGCCGAGTGGCTCGCCTACTATCGGAAGCAAGGCTATGAGGCCATTGCCATCGATGCCCAGCACGCCAGGCGGCTGAACCAAATTCCTCAGCTGGCGCGGCAGATGATGAAGGCCAAGCTGGAGAAGCAGAAGTCACGGGGCATCCGCAATCCGGGGCTGCGCGCGATGTGCATCGGCATCCCCAATGTCGGCAAGTCAACGGTGCTGAACCGGCTGGTCAAAAAGAACATCGCCGTCACCGGCAATCGGCCTGGTGTGACCAAGAACCAACAGTGGCTTACCGCTGATGACACATTCCAGGTCCTCGACACGCCGGGGATTCTCTGGCCGAAGTTTGAAGACGAGTCCGTGGGCAACAAGCTCGCGCTGACCGGCGCAATTGCCGACACGGTTTATCAAGCTGACACGGTTGGCCTGTACGGGCTGACCTTTTTCCAGCAGGCGTACCCACAGGCGCTGCGCAAGTCGTACGAGCTGAATGACGCTGATATGGCGCAAAAGCCTGCCGATCTGATGGTGGCGCTGAGTCAGAAGTGGGGCTACGGTGAGGAGTACAACCGGGCCGCCGAGCGCGTGATTTTCGACGCGCGGCAAGGCAAGTTCGGGCCGTTCACACTGGAAGTGCCAGGTGATCTCGATGGCCACGCTGAGTGAGTTGAAAAAGCAGCTGATTGCGCATCCAACCAACGAGCTGCTGGAGACGCTGGCGGCCGACCCCCGCCTCGGGGCCCAGAACCTGCTGGACTGGTACCAGCGCCGTCAATCTGAGGCCGAGGCTGAGGCGCTGGACCTGCAATACCGCTCACGCTACGAGCATGAGCTGTGGCCGAAATTTCCGCACATTGCGGGGATCGACGAGGTCGGGCGTGGTCCGCTGGCTGGGCCGGTGGTCACCTGTGCCGTCATCTTGCGTCACGACTGTCAGTTGCCAGTGAACGATTCCAAGCAGCTGACCCGTCACGAGCGCGAGCACCTGTACCCGCTGATTGTCAGCCAGGCGCTGGCCGTCAGCATTGGCGTCGCCGACAACCACATGATCGACCGCGAGAACATTTACCATGCCACGGAGCTGGCGATGGGCGACGCGGTAGCACATCTGCGCGTGGCGCCGGACTTTCTGTTGGTCGACGCGATGCATGTCCCCAGCGCTGTGCCCCAGCGCAAGCTGATCCACGGGGATGCCAATAGCATTTCCATTGGCGCGGCCAGCATTGTTGCCAAGGTGGTGCGGGACCGCCTGATGGTGATGTACGACGGCATCTACCCAGGCTACGATTTTAAGGACAACATGGGCTACGGCACCAAAAAGCACCTGGAAGGGCTGAACCGCTACGGCGTGACGGAAATTCACCGCATGAGCTTCAGTCCGGTGCGCGAAGCTGCTTCTCGCTAGTCTGCGGATTCCGCAGGCTTTTTTCGTAATCTACTCCTGAAAGGCGGGAGTGCGAATGAAGCTGCGAGAATTGA
The DNA here is from genome assembly GCF_016861825.1 of Lacticaseibacillus sp. 866-1. Taxonomy (NCBI): domain Bacteria; kingdom Bacillati; phylum Bacillota; class Bacilli; order Lactobacillales; family Lactobacillaceae; genus Lacticaseibacillus; species Lacticaseibacillus sp. 866-1. The sequence continues at coordinate 4,420 of NZ_BOLU01000002.1, forward strand.
TGCTGGTGTGGCACTGGGCCATGTACACGAAAAGCTGGCCAACCGAACAACGTCTTTGGGAGGAGATCACGCGCCGCGGGCTGACGGCCGAAGCGCCAGTGTCTGCGCTGCGCGACTCGGCCCCATTAAAAGCGCTGCGGCCGTTCGCCCAAGATGCGGCCTGGCTGACCACGGTGCGGCAGTACTACCGCACCGGCCTGTTTGTCACGCGCTTTGACCCGACTTACCCGGAGCGCTTAGCGGAAAGCAACCAGCCGCCGCTGGTGCTGTTTTACCGCGGTCGGATCGACCTGATCGACAACATGACGCTGGCGGTGGTCGGGGCGCGTCGGGCGACCAGCTACACCGAAACGGCACTGCGCCGGTTGGGCGAGACGCTGCCGCCGCTGGTAATTCTCAGTGGGCTGGCCGCCGGCGCCGATGGCATGGCGCACCGTTTTGCGCTTAGCAAGGGTTGGCCCACGGTGGCCGTGATTGCGACAGGTTTGGATGTCGCGTACCCGCCGGCGCACCGCCCGCTGCAGCAGGTCATCGCCGAGAACGGCCTGGTGCTTAGCGAGTATCCGCCAGGCACCCGGCCGCAAAAGTTCCATTTCGTCGCCCGTAACCGCATCATCGCCGGGCTGGCGCATGGCGTGCTGGTGACCGAGGCCGCGGCACACAGTGGCAGCCTGATCACGGCGAACTATGCCCTGCAGAACAATCGTGAAGTGTTTGCGCTGCCGAACCGCATCGACGCGCCAATCGGAGAAGGGTCCAACATGCTGATCCAGGCCGGCGCCAAATTGGTCACGACCGGCCGGGATATTGCGGATGAGTTGCACTTTTTTCCGTGAACGAGCAATATATATAGAAGAAACTCGCAGTGGGCTAGTGGGCGACCAGTAGCCCTTTTGCGTAGTTGCAGCGGCCCGGGCTCTGCCAGTTCCATTTGACAAAGCCGCTCCGGCTCGAATATGATAGCCAAGGATTTTGGGCAACTGCTCAACGAAAGGGGGGCGCACATGACCGCCAAGAATTTGGTCATTGTGGAATCGCCAGCGAAAGCAAAAACCATCGAGAAGTACCTAGGCCGCAATTACAAGGTCGTGGCCAGTCTGGGTCACATTCGCGACCTGCCGAAAAGCCAGATGGGGATCGATTTTGACAATAATTATGCACCCAAGTACATTTCTATCCGCGGTAAAGGCGACGTCATCAAGGACCTGAAGAAGGCCGCAAGCAAGGCGGAGCACATCTACCTCGCAGCCGATCCGGACCGTGAAGGGGAAGCCATTGCGTGGCACGTCAGCCACATCTTGAACCTCGACCCGAAGGACAAAAACCGGGTCGTCTTCAACGAAATCACCAAGGATACCGTTAAAAACGCGTTCAAGAGCCCGCGGTCGATCGACATGAACCTCGTCGACGCCCAGCAGGCCCGCCGTATTCTCGACCGCATCGTGGGCTATTCCATCAGCCCGTTGCTGTGGTCGAAGGTCAAAAAAGGCCTGAGTGCCGGCCGTGTGCAGTCCGTTGCCTTGAAGCTGATCATCGATCGCGAAAACGAGATCCGCAACTTCAAGCCGGAAGAGTACTGGAGCCTGGACGCCGAGTTCAAGAAGGGCAAAAGCGCCAAGTTTGCCGCCAGCTTTTACGGGCTGAACGGAAAGAAGACACCGCTGCCGAACAACGACAAGGTGCAGGACGTCCTGCGCGGCATCGACAAAAAGAAGCCGTTTGCCATCACCAATGTGGTGAAGAAAGAGCGCAAGCGGTTCCCGGCGCCGCCATTCACCACCAGTTCCATGCAGCAGGAAGCCAACCGGAAGCTCGGCTTCCCGACCCGCAAAACGATGATGCTGGCCCAGCAGCTGTACGAAGGCATCAACCTCGGCGGCAAGCAGGGCACAGTCGGCCTGATCACGTACATGCGTACCGATTCGACCCGGGTCTCCAGCGTCGCCAAGACGGAAACGTCCAAGTTCATCCATGAAAAATATGGGGAACCGTACGCCGCCGTCAAGATTCGCCAGGGCAAGATGCAGGAAGGCGCCCAGGACGCCCATGAAGCCATTCGCCCGTCGTCCACTTACCGTACGCCGGAAAGCCTCGCCAAGGTTCTAGACAAGGACCAGATGAAGCTGTACCGGCTGATTTGGAGCCGGTTTGTCGCCAGCGAAATGACGCCGTCCGTGGTGGATACGGTGCAGGTCACCCTGCAGCAAAACGAGGCCACCTTCCGCGCCAACGGGAGCCAAACCAAGTTTGCCGGGTTCACGAAGCTGTATGTCTCCAGCCGCGACGAGGCCGCCAAGGACAACATTTTGCCGGACCTCAAGGTGGGCGACGATGCCATGCTGGTCAAAACCGACCCGGCACAGCACTTCACCCAGCCGCCGGCCCGTTATTCCGAAGCCAACCTGGTCAAGGCGCTGGAAGAAAACGGCGTTGGCCGGCCGTCGACGTACGCGCCGACCATCGCGACGATCGAGAAGCGCTACTACGTCAAAATGACAGCGAAGCGGTTTGAACCCACCGAGCTGGGCGAGATCGTCAACAATCTGATCGTCGAATTTTTCCCGGACATTGTGGACATCAAGTTCACGGCGACCGTCGAAGCCGAGCTCGACTCGATCGAAACCGGCAAGACGCACTGGGTCAAGGTCATCGACGACTTCTACCAGCCGTTCAAACAGGAAGTCGCGACCGCCGAAAAAGGCATTGAGAAGATTCAGATCAAAGATGAACCAGCCGGCTTTAACTGCGATGTCTGCGGCGCGCCAATGGTTATCAAGCTCGGCCGCTATGGCAAGTTCTACGCCTGCTCGCGCTTCCCGAACTGCCGCAACACCAAGGCCATCACTAAGGAAATCGGCGTGATTTGCCCGAAGTGCGGCAAGGGTCAGGTCGTCGAGCGCAAGTCCAAGCGCAACCGGACGTTCTACGGCTGCTCGCGCTACCCGGACTGCGACTTCGTGTCCTGGGATAAGCCAGTCGGCCGCAACTGCCCGAAGTGTGGTCACTTCCTGGTTGAAAAGCGCAGCCGGGGCAAGGTCCAAGTGGTTTGCCCGAACAATGATTACAAAGAAGAAACTGTGAAGGCCTAAGCGCGCGGCGCTAGGCTTTGGCACATTAACGCCGCGGGGGCTGCCCTGCGGCGTTTTTTAGAAAAAGAAAAGAGGATGCTTATGCCCACTGTGAATGTGATCGGCGCCGGCCTGGCCGGCAGTGAAGCCGCGTGGCAGATCGCCCAACGTGGCGTCGACGTGAACTTGTACGAAATGCGTCCGGTCGAAATGACCCCGGCGCACCATACTAGCGCGTTTGCCGAGCTGGTCTGCACCAACTCGCTGCGTGCCAACGCGATCACCAACGCGGTGGGCCTGCTCAAAGAGGAAATGCGGCGCCTGAACTCGGTGATCATGCAAAACGCTGATGCGAACGCGGTCCCGGCCGGCGGCGCCTTGGCCGTGGACCGCGAACCGTTTTCCGCCGGCGTGACCGCCGCCCTGAAAGCCAACCCGCACATCCACGTGGTCAACGAGGTGGTCGATGATTTTCCCGAGGGTATCACGGTCGTCGCGACCGGTCCGCTGACCGCCGAGGGGCTGGCCAAGCAGATCGTCGCGCTGAACGGTGAGGACGGGTTGCACTTTTTCGATGCCGCCGCGCCAATCGTCGACGCCAGCTCCATCGACACGGACATCGCCTTCAAGCAGTCCCGCTACGACACCGGCGAAGCCGCCTACTACAACTGCCCGATGAACCGCGACGAGTACTACGCCTTCCAAGACGCCTTGCTGCATGCGCAGGTCGCAGAAGGCCACGAGTTCGAGAATCTCACCGTCTTTGAGGGCTGCATGCCGGTCGAAGTGATGGCTGAGCGCGGCCGCCGGACCTTGCTGTTCGGCCCGCTCAAGCCGGTTGGCCTGCTGGATCCGCGCACGGGCAAAGCGCCGTATGCCGTGGTGCAGCTGCGCCAGGACAACGCGGCCGCCAGCCTCTACAACATGGTCGGCTTCCAGACGCACCTGAAGTGGGGCGAGCAAAAGCGCGTCTTCCGCATGATTCCAGGGCTGGAGCACGCCGAGTTCGTTCGCTACGGCGTCATGCACCGCAACACCTACATGAACTCGCCGGTCGTGCTCAAGGATACCTACGAAAGCACCAAGCGGCCCGGCCTGTTTTTTGCCGGCCAGATGACCGGGGTGGAAGGCTACGTGGAGTCGGCGGCCAGCGGCCTGATTGCCGGCATTAACGCCGCGCACCTCGCGTTGGGCGAAGCCACCGAGACCTTTTCCACGGATACGGAAATGGGCGCAATGGCGCATTACATCACGCACACCAGCCCACGCCACTTCCAGCCGATGAACGCGAACTTCGGGATCATGGAAAGTCTCGACCAGCCGATTAAGAACAAACTCGAACGCAATCAGGCTTACGCGGACCGGGCGCTGGCAGCGCTTGAGCAGCGTCAGCTTCAGCAAGCCTAACCGTTTACAGGATCGCCGGTAGCGGCGGTCCTGTTTGCGTTAAACTAGAAGACAGGAGGTGAGCGCATGGACGAAGTCGAGGAGTTTATGGAATATCTCAAAGTGGAGCGCCATTACACCGAGGACACGCAGCGCGCCTACCGCGAGGACCTGGATGACTTCACCCAGTGCCTGAAGGCCAGCGGGCATTTTTCGACGTTTGAAAAAGTCGACCGGCTGGACGTCGAGACCTATCTCTCCGACCTGGCCGACCGCAAGCTCGCCCGCAGTTCAGTGGCGCGGAAAATGAGCAGCATGCGCAGCTTCTACCGCTACCTGATCCGCGTCGGCAAGGCCACGGTCAACCCGTTTGAGCTGGTCGAAACCAAGAAGTCGCACAACCACCTGCCGAGTTTTTTCTACGAGCAGGAGATTCAAGAACTCTTCACCACGACCGCTGGCGACAAGCCGCTGGACCAGCGCAACGACGCGCTGCTGGAGGTACTGTATGGCACCGGCATTCGAGTGTCCGAGTGCGCGAACCTGACGCTGCCGCAAATCGATTTTGACCTGGAAGTCATGCTGATCCATGGCAAGGGCAACAAGGACCGCTACGTGCCGTTTGGCAATTACGCCAAGCGGGCGCTGCAGCGCTACCTCAAGAACGGCCGCGTTCAGCTGATGAAAAAAGCTGACCCCTCCAATGTGGTGTTCGTCAACCAGCGCGGCAAGCCCATCACCTCGCGGGGCATCGAGTACATCCTCGACCAGCTGATCAAGCAGACCAGCCTGACCGCCGACATTCATCCCCACATGCTGCGGCATAGTTTTGCCACCCACATGCTGAACCACGGCGCGGACCTGCGCACAGTGCAGGAGCTGCTGGGCCACGCGAGCCTGTCGACGACGCAGATCTACACCCACATGACCACTGACCACCTGAAGCAGGATTACATGAAGTTTTACCCGCGGCACAATTAAGCACTCTCACCTAGACAGTGCTAAAATCGGTCGAAGGGCTGATGTTTCGCGGTAGGCAGACCGGTAAACTAAGTACCATTATGACAGAACGTCATTTGACTGAGATAGGAGACTAAACAATGACAACAATTGCAGCCGTTAGAAAAAATGGGCACACCGCGATCGCCGGGGATGGCCAAGTCACCCTGGGCGAGAAAGTGATCATGAAGGGCAACGCCCAGAAGATCCGCCGCATCTACAATGACCAGGTCGTCATCGGTTTTGCCGGCGGCGTGGCCGACGCCATCACGCTGGAAGACTGGCTGGAAAAGAAGCTGGAAAGCCACGCCGGCAACCTGCGGCGCTCCGCCGTGGCGCTGGCGCAGGACTGGCGTAAGGACCCGACGCTGCAAAAGCTGCAGGCCGAGCTGATCGCGCTGGACAAGGACGACCTGCTGCTGATTTCCGGTCAGGGCGAGGTTATCGAACCAGACGCGGATGTGATCGCCATCGGTTCGGGCGGCAATTACGCCCAGGCAGCGGCGATGGCGATGATCCGGCACACCGACATGAGTGCCGAGGACATCGCCAAGGAGGCCATTGAGATTGCTTCGAACATCGACATTTTCACCAACCAGAACATTAAGGTCGAAAGCTTTTAAGGAGGCCGCTTATGTCAGTTAAAACACCAAAAGAGATTGTCGCGGCGCTGGACAAGTACGTCATCGGCCAGGACGAGGCCAAGCGCGCCGTCGCCGTTGCGCTGTACAACCGCTACCGGCGCATGCAGCTGCCGGAGAAAATGCAGCAGGACATCACCCCGAAGAACCTGCTGATGATCGGGCCCACCGGGGTCGGCAAAACTGAAATTGCCCGCCGGCTGGCCAAGGTCGTCAACGCCCCGTTCGTGAAGGTCGAAGCGACCAAGTTCACCGAGGTCGGCTATGTCGGCCGCGACGTGGAGTCCATGGTCCGCGACCTGGCGGACACCGCCGTCAAGATGGAAGAGGATAAGGCCTACGGGGATGTCCGCGGCCGTGCGACCCGCGAGGCCAACAAGCGCCTGGTGCGCCTGCTGGTGCCGGCTATCAAGAAGGAAAAGAAGAACCAAAACCCGATGGCCGAGCTGATGACCATGATGCAAAGCATGCAAAACGGCGAAGGCATGCCGCAGCAGCCCAAGGAAGAAGACGGCGAGCTCAACGACGAGATCCGTAATCAGCGCTTGAGTGTTGCCGACCAGCTGGAAAAAGGCCTGCTTGAGGACAAGGAGCTCACGGTTTCGGTCGAGGACGAGAAAAAGCCGGCAGGCGGCAATGACGCCATGGGCGCGATGGGCATCGACCTGTCCGACATGATGGGCCAGATGATGCCCAAGCGCAAAGTCCAGCGCACCATGACTGTGCGCGAGGCGCGCGAGGTCTTCATCCGCGAGGAATCGGCCAAGCTGGTCAACCATGCCGACATTTACCACAACGCGATCAAGTCGGCCCAGGACAACGGAATCATTTTCATTGACGAAATCGACAAAATCGCCGCGGGCAACAAGAACACCTCCGGGGAAGTTTCCCGCGAAGGCGTGCAGCGCGACATTTTGCCGATTGTTGAAGGCTCCGTGGTCAACACCAAGTACGGCCCGCTGAACACCGAGCACGTGCTGTTCATTGGCTCCGGCGCGTTCGCCACCGCCAAGCCGTCCGACTTGATTGCCGAGCTGCAAGGCCGCTTCCCGATTCGCGTCGAGCTCAAGGACCTGACGAAGGAAGACTTTGTCCGCATCCTGACCGAGCCGGACAACGCGCTGGTCAAGCAGTACATGGCGCTGATCAAAACCGACGGCGTCAAGGTCACCTTCACCAAGGAGGCCATCGAGCGCATCGCGGAGATTGCCATTGACGTTAACCGCGACACCGACAACATCGGCGCGCGGCGCCTGGCGACGATCCTCGAAAAGCTGCTCGAGGACATCCTGTACGAAGGGCCGGACATGCAAATGGGCGACATCACGATTACCGAAAAGTACGTCAACGATAAGGTCGGCGACATTGCGGCCGATAAGAACATGACGCGGTACATTCTGTAACCGGCGACCAAAAAATGACGGGCCAGGCGGCGCGTCATTTTTTTACGCGGCACTTCCAGCTTGAAAGTGAAGCGTTCTCATGGTTAAATAAGACACGTTGACTTTTATGGCTGATAAATATTTATCAAAGGACTGAGTTAAATGGTAACGCTGACCAATGATTTTCTAACCGTCACGATCGACCCGCACGGCGCCGAAGTGACCAGCATCATCAACAACCACACCGACCGGGAATACATCTGGCAGGCCGACCCCAGCATCTGGAAGCGGCACGCCCCGGTGCTGTTTCCCATTGTCGGCGCGCTGAAGAACGATGAGTACCAATACAACGGTCAGACGTACCACATGACCCAGCACGGCTTTGCCCGCGACCGTGACTTCTCAGTCGAGCAGCAGTCCAAGACCGCGGCGGTCTTCACGCTGACCGACGACGCGGAAACGCACAAAATGTACCCGTTCAAGTTTGTCCTCAAGCTGACTTTTCTGCTGGAAAATAACGGCCTGACCGTGACGTACCACGTGGAAAACCCGGACGAGACCGCGCCGCTGTACTTCAGCATTGGCGGGCACCCTGGCTTCCAGATCCCGCTGACCGACGACACCAAGTTCGAGGACTACTACCTGGGCTTTCAGCCGCTGAAGTCGCGCGTGCGAATCCCGCTGGTGGCCGGCGAGGGCATCGATTATGCCCACCGCACACTGGCCTCGACCGACGCGAACCTGCAGTTGAGCCACGACTTCTTCAAAAATGATGCGGTGATCTACGAACTGAACGGCCGCTCGGCATTTTCGCTGCGGTCGGATAAGACGCGCCATGGCGTGATCCTGACGGTCGCCGACGCGCCGTACCTGGGCGTCTGGAGCCCGTACCCGAAGACTGGCAACTTTGTCTGCCTGGAGCCATGGTGGGGGATTGCCGACACGATTGACGCAACTGGCGACTTCACCAAGAAGCTCGGCATCAACAAGCTGGATCCAATCACGACCTTTGATCACAGCTACCTGATCGAGATTTTCTAAAAACTGTGGTCTCGACGCATGATTTGATTTATCATAAACGAAGATCAATTTAGAGAGACGCCAAATACACAATAATAGAGTTCCCCGCCAGACAAGTGGTGGTCGCGCAGTCGCGACCATCGCTTGTTTTTTTTCGGCCAGCTGACTGGTTCTGGTACCGATCAGCGGTCGTGGTGGGGGAAACCGATACGGAGGAAAGCGCATGGATGTTGCAGCATTAGAGACAAAGTACCCGGTGGTTAAGGATTTAGCCGCGGAAAAGAGAACCCTGTGGATCAATCCGGATTACGGCAAGGCCGCCGACTTGGGCCTGACCCGCGCCGATTTATTCGACGCCTCGGCGCGTTTGGACCGGTTTGCCCCATACATGGCAGTGGCCTTTCCGGAAACGGCCAAAACCGGCGGCATCCTTGAATCCCCATTGCGCCGGTTGGAGGCGATGCAAGCCGACGTGACCAAGCGTGAAGGCTACGCTTTGCCCGGCGACTTGTATCTGAAGGCTGACAACGAGCTGCCCATTAGCGGCTCCATCAAGTCGCGCGGCGGCATTTACGAGGTGCTCAAGATTGCCGAAGAAGTGGCCATCGACCACAAGATGCTGGTTTACGGCGACAATTATGCCAAGCTGAACGCGCCTGAATTCAAGGACTTGTTCAGCCACTACGGGATCGCCGTTGGTTCAACTGGAAACTTGGGCCTGTCCATCGGCATCGTGGCCGCAAAGCTTGGCTTCAACACCACTGTGCACATGTCCAGCGACGCCAAGCAATGGAAGAAGGACACGCTGCGGTCGGTTGGCGTCAACGTGGTCGAATACGATGGCAATTTCACGACCGCCATCACCACCGGCCGCGCGCTTGCGGCCAAGGATCCTTCTGTTTTCTTCATCGATGATGAAGGCAGCAAGGACCTGTTCTTGGGTTACGGGGTGGCGGCCATTCGCCTGCAAAAGCAGCTGCGGGATCAACACATTTTGGTGGATGATAATCACCCGCTGTTTGTTTACCTGCCAGCCGGGGTCGGCGGCTCTCCGAGCGGCACGACCTTTGGCCTCAAGCAAATCTTGGGCCAGAACGTTCACGCAATTTTTGCCGAGCCGACCCACGTGCCATCGGTGGTGCTGGGCATGGCGACCGGTCTGAACGAAGGCATCTCCGTCTACGACATCGGCCTTGACGGGCTGACTGAAGCTGACGGGCTCGCAGTTGGCCGACCCTCGCGGCTTGCCGGCCGCGCGATGAAGACACTCCTCATGGGCATCGCGACGTTTGACGATGATCAGGTGATGGCGTACACCGCGGAGATGATGGATACCGAAGACATCAAGCTGGAGCCTTCTGCCACCGCCGGCTTTGCCGCGCTGGCGGCCAGCCAGCAGTACCTCAGCAAGCACTTCAACATGCCAAACGCGACTCACATTGTCTGGGCCACCGGCGGCATGCTCGTGCCCGAAACCGAACATGCACGCAACTACAAAATCGGTGAAGCCCTGCTCCAGCAAAGCAGGTAATTCAGTGCGAGATCGGTGTTGAAGACACAAAGAGGCGCCACGCGTGCAGCGAATCGTGGGGCGTTTGCGTATCCCAGATTCTCTTTAACGGTCAGACAAAATAACGCCAAGGCGATCAGGCCTTGGCGTTTTGCGTTCTATTTGGCTTTGGTTTCAGCCTTGCGCTTGCGCAGGTACTGGCCGAGCCCGAACGGCACCATGTTTTCAGTGCCGTTTTTGATGCGGGCAAAGTTGGCGCGGTGGCGGATCATGATCAGCACCCAGATCAGCGCGGCCACCGCCGTCAGGATCCAGTCATGCATAAACAGCGTCGCAATGGTGATCAGGAACATCCCCAGCGTTGAGGCCACCGACACCATGCTGGACAGCAGCACCAAGCTGATGAACACCGCGCAGCAGAACAGAAAAAACGGCGGGTTGTAGGCCAGCGCGATGCCGGCAGACGTGGCGACCGCCTTGCCACCCTTAAAGCCGATGAAAATCGAGCAGGTGTGGCCGAACACGGCGGCCAGCCCGACCAGCAGTACCAGCCAGTGGGGGTGCAGACCGAACAACATCGGCAGGCTGGCGCCCAGCGTGCCTTTGAGAATGTCCATCACCAGGACGATGGTGCCGCCGACCGGCCCGAGGACGCGGTAAGCGTTCGTTGTCCCGATGTTGTGGGAGCCAGCGGTGCGGATGTCCTGGTGGAAAAAGGCGCGGCCGACCCACACCCCGCTGGGGATGGAGCCAATCAGGTAGGCCAGGATGAAGCATAAGGCGAGAATCATGACTGAGGTCCTTTCTTAGCAAATGATTTAGCCGTCAACCGCATGGTGAAGGTCGTGTGCGGCCGGCCGTCGAGCGTGAGGTCGTTTCCGATGGCCCCCGTTTGCCTGAAGCCAACTTTGCGGTAGACGTGCTGGGCCCGCGGGTTGAAGTCGAACACGTCGAGGGTGAGCGCGGCCAAGTGCAGGTAGGTGAAGGCGTGAGCCGCCATCAGCTTCAGCGCGATGGTGCCGATGCCGTGGCTTGTCGCATCGTCGGCGATGAGGACGCGCAGGTTGCAGGTGTTGTGCGCGGCGTCATACTCGTTCAAGACGACCTCGCCGACCAGTTGCCCACTGGCTTCGATCGCCAGGTCCAGTCGGTCCGGTTGCTGATTACGCGTTTGGTACCAGTTAATAATCTTGGCCGTTTCCTTTTGATCCGCCAGAAAGCGGTCCGCTGCACTCGGGGTTTTGGTCAGCGCACCGGTGTACAGGTTTACCTGCGGCAGCGCCAAGATGTCAAGCATTCGCGGAATGTCTGCGGCGCGAAACGCCCGCAGTGTCACCGGCCCCTGAGTGAGGGTCGGTTTGGTGAGAAAATCTGGCATGGAAACCACCTTTGATGATGCAATATCAGTGTTTTCAGTTTACCATTTTTTGACGCCAAGGCGAATCTTGCGTAAAATAGGTTATCCGAACAAGTATTCGCTGCTTGCAGATCAGCAGCGAGTTTTCGCGAAATCAATCACTGGCCGAAAAGCAGGGCCCGGCCGCGGCGTTGCGCCAGGCAGGCTAGCCGGCTTGCTTAGGCCGCGCGGCTTAGCACCTTGGAAAAATAGCTTTCATATGAGGCCGCGTCTGGTGTATTGTAATTGAAGTTGCACGAAAAGAGGAGCATTTAATGGCAAAAGCAAGAGAAGCATACACCGATTCATCGATCCAGGTGCTGCATGGCCTGGAAGCCGTGCGGAAGCGGCCGGGGATGTATATTGGCTCAACTGATGCCCGTGGGCTGCACCATCTGGTTTACGAAATCGTCGACAACTCAGTCGATGAGGCCCTCGCTGGGTACGGGGACACCATCGCCACGACGATTCACGAGGATAACTCGATCACCGTCAAGGACCATGGCCGCGGCATGCCGACGGGGATGCACGCGTCTGGCAAGCCGACCATCGAAGTCATTTTGACGGTGCTGCACGCCGGCGGGAAGTTCGACCAGAACTCTTACAAGACATCTGGCGGCCTGCACGGGGTCGGCTCTTCCGTCGTCAATGCGCTGAGCGAGTCGCTGACCGTGCGGGTCGTGCGCGACAAGCAAGGCTTTGAGGAGCATTTCATCAACGGCGGCCATCCCGATGGCGGCCTGCAGAAATTGGGCAAGGTCAACGAGCCCAACGGAACGACCATCACGTTCAAGCCGGACCCGACGATTTTTCAAACGACGACCTACAACTTCGACACGCTGTCCGAGCGCCTGCGCGAATCGGCCTTTTTGATGAAGAACATTGTCTTCACCCTGACCGATGAGCGCACCGGCCGCGCCGAAACGTACCATTATCCCGACGGCCTGGTCAGCTTCGTTAAGTACCTGAACGAGGACCGCGACACCGTCAGCCCCGTCTTCAATTTTGAAGGCGACAAGGACGGCATCATCGTGGACTTTGCCGGCCAGTACAACGACGGCTACTCCGAAAACACGATTAGCTTCGTCAATAACGTGCGCACCGGCGACGGCGGCACGCATGAAGTCGGCATGCGCTCGGCGCTGACCCGGGCGTTCAACGATTTTGCGCGCAAGGTCAACCTGCTGAAGGACAAGGATAAGAACCTGGAAGGCTCCGACGTTCGCGAAGGCCTGGCCGCGGTGCTGTCCGTGCGCATCCCCGAGGAGATCCTGCAGTTTGAGGGTCAGACTAAGGGTAAGCTGGGCACGCCCCAGGCTCGCGCCGCCGTCGACTCGGTGATTTACGAGAAAATGAGCTTCTGGCTCATGGAAGGCGGCGACGACGCGCAGGAGCTGGTCCGCAAAGCGCTGCGTGCTCGTGAAGCGCGTGAGGCCGCACGCAAGGCCCGCGATGACTCCCGCACCGGCAAGCGCAAGAAGAAGGACCAAGGCCTGCTGTCAGGCAAGCTGACCCCAGCGCAAAGCAAAAACGCCGCGAAAAACGAGCTGTACCTGGTCGAAGGGGATTCGGCGGGCGGCTCGGCCAAGCAGGGCCGCGACCGCAAGTTCCAGGCCATCCTGCCGCTGCGAGGCAAGGTGTTGAACACGCAAAAGGCCAAGCTTCAGGACATCGTCAAGAACGAAGAAATCAACACGATGATCTACACCATCGGCGCCGGCGTCGGGGCGGAGTTTGACGTCAAGCAGGCCAACTACGACAAGGTCATCATCATGACCGATGCTGATACCGACGGCGCCCACATTCAAGCGCTGCTGCTCACCTTTTTCTACCGTTACATGCGGCCGCTGATGGACGCTGGCAAGGTCTACATCGCCCTGCCGCCGCTTTACCGGCTGCAAAAGGGGAAGGGCGCCAACATCAAGATCGCCTACGCCTGGACCGATGAGGAACTGGAAAAAGAAACCCAGAAAATGGGCAAAGGCTACGTTTTGACCCGGTTCAAAGGCTTAGGCGAAATGAACGCTGACCAGCTTTGGGAAACCACCATGAATCCGGAAACCCGGACGCTGATCCGGGTGCGGGTCGATGATGGCGCCCTGGCCGAACGCCGGGTCACCACGCTGATGGGCGACCGCGTAGAGCCGCGGCGCGAGTGGATCGAGCGTAACGTCGACTTCGACATGGACGAGGAAGGCTCGATCATGGAAACGAAGACCACCGACCACAGCAACATGCAATTCGGCGTCGAGCAGATCAAAAAGCAGATTTCGAAGAAGGGTAAGTAATGGCAAATCACATTCAAGAAATGACGCTCGAAGAGGTCATGGGGGAGCGGTTCGGCCGCTACTCCAAGTACATCATTCAAGAGCGCGCCCTACCGGATGTGCGCGACGGCTTAAAGCCGGTTCAGCGCCGCATCCTGTTTGCGATGAACCAGGACGGCAACACGTTTGATAAGGGCTTTCGCAAGTCCGCCAAGTCCGTCGGGAACGTCATGGGTAATTTTCACCCCCATGGCGACTCGTCGATTTACGAGGCGATGGTGCGCTTGTCCCAGGATTGGAAGCTGGAAGAGCCGCTGATTGAAATGCACGGGAACAACGGCTCGATGGACGGCGATCCGCCGGCCGCGATGCGCTATACCGAAGCCCGGCTGTCCAAAATCTCCGGCGAGCTGCTGAAGGACATCGACAAGGATACCGTGGAAATGGTCCTGAACTTCGATGACACCACCGAAGAGCCGACGGTGCTGCCGGCCGCTTTTCCTAATCTGCTGGTCAACGGTGCGACGGGGATTTCCGCGGGGTACGCGACCGACATTCCGCCGCACAACCTGCGCGAGGTCATTAACGCGCTGTTGTACCTGATGAAGCATCCGGACGCCAGCCTGGATGACCTGATGAAGTTCGTTTTGGGCCCCGATTTTCCGACCGGTGGCATCATCCAAGGGCTCGCTGGCATTAAGCAGGCTTACGAAACCGGCCGCGGCAAGGTGGTCGTGCGCTCCCGCACCCACATGGAAACCATGCGCGGCGGCAAGCAGGAAATCGTGATCACGGAGCTGCCTTACGAAGTCAACAAGGCCCTGCTGATCAAGAAAATCGACGAGCTGCGGCTGGCCAAGAAGGTTGACGGCATCGCCGAAATTCGTGACGAGTCCGATCGCTTCGGCCTGTCTGTGGTCATCGAGCTGAAAAAAGACGCTAACGCGGAAGGCATTTTGACGTACCTGTTCAAAAACACCGACCTGCAGATCAATTACAATTTCAACATGGTCGCCATCGCGGACCTCAAGCCCAAGCAGCTGGGCCTGAAGCCGATGCTTGAGGCCTACCTGAAGCACCGGCGCGAGGTCATCACGCGGCGCACCCAATTTGACCTGAAAAAGGCCGAGGCCCGCCAGCACATCGTGCAAGGCCTGATCAAGATGATCTCGATCCTCGACCAGGTCATTCACACGATTCGCCAAAGCGCCAACAAGGCCGACGCCAAGAACAACCTGGTCGCCCAGTACGACTTTTCGGTTGAACAGGCCGAAGCCATCGTGTCCCTGCAGCTGTATCGCTTGACCAACACCGACATCACGGCGCTGGAAGAAGAAGCGGCGCAACTGGCCAAAAGCATCGCCGAGTACCATGACATTTTGGATCACCCGGCGGCGCGCGACGCGGTCATTGAACAAGAGCTTTCGAGCATTGCCAAAACCTACGGCAAGGACCGCAAGTCGACGATTCAGGCGGAAATTGAAACCCTGGAAGTCGACACGGCCGTCACCGTGACCGACGAGCGTGTGATGGTCCTGGTCTCCCGCGACGGGTACATGAAGCGCAGCTCTCTGCGCTCGTACCAGGCGGTTTCGGCCGAAGATAACGGGCTCAAGGACAACGATTTCCCGATTTTTGAGCGAGAAATGGGGACCTTGCAGCACCTCTACATCTTCACGAGTGCCGGCAACGTCATTTACCGGCCGGTCCACGAACTGGAAGATTCGCGCTGGAAGGACGCCGGGGAGCACTTGTCCCAGGCGGTCGGTATCGGTACGGACGAGCACGTGATCGCAGCCTTCGGGTTCGATTCACTGGAGGCCAAGGGGAACTTTGTCCTTGGCTCGTCCGACGGCTACATCAAGCAGACCGCACTCGCGGACCTGCAGCCGCAGCGCAACTACAAGAGCCGACCGATGGTGGGCATGAAGCTGAAGGGCAAGGACGCTTATGTCACCAACGCCTACTTCGCCGCGGCTGATTCCACGCAAACCGTCTTTGCCGTGACCAATCAAGCCTACGCGCAGCAGTTTGAGCTCTCGGAAGTCAGCGTGATCGGCGCGCGGTCGACTGGGGTCAAGAGCATGGCGCTCAAGCCGGGCGACTGGGTCGTCAACTTTATTCTGGCCGACGATCCGGTGCAAACCGAAGTCGGCATCTTGACGCAGCGCGGCGCCTTCAAGAAGATGAAGCTGAAGGAAATGGGCGTCGGCGCCCGGGCCCGCCGCGGCCTGCTCGTGCTGCGTGAGCTCAAGCGTGACCCGCACCGCGTCGTCGCGATGAGCAAGGTCGACGACAACACGCTGATCACCGTCGTCACGGACAAGGACCAGCAGGTCGAGCTGACCGCCAGCGAGTATCCGGATGGCGATCGCTACTCGAATGGCTCATTTGTTCTCGACACCGACAGTGTGGGGACGCCGAGTTTTATCCATTTGAGTCAGGTGTTAGCAACGCCGGAAGAAAATTAATTTTTTCTAAAGGGACCGATGAGGTCTCTTTTTTTGTATCTGTTACAATACACGGAGTGAAAAACTGTAATACAGATACGTGCGACAGGGGCCAGATAAAACCGCGGTAAATCAGCATTTCAGTCTAAAAAGTTTGTGAAATGGTTATCGTAATTTACATTTAAGACACAATCCTGATAGGGCTATCAATGCCTGTGCAAAGGGAAAGAAAAGGCTTGCACGGGTCTTGTGACGTGTTATACTAATTACGTAAGAACTGTGGTAAAAGTTCAACAATTAGGAGGCTATCCAGATGAAGCAGTTAGACAAAACTGACGTCAAGACCTACTGGGAAGGTTTTAACGGCGGCGACTGGCAGGATGAGATCAACGTTCGCGATTTCATTCAGCACAACCTGACACAATACAACGGCGATGAATCATTCCTTGCCGGCCCAACTGAAGCAACCACGATCTTGAACAATCAGGTGCTGAACCTGAAGAAGCAAGAACGTGCTGCTGGCGGCGTGCTCGATGCGGACACCAAAGTGGTCGCAACGGTCACCAGCCACGGCCCGGGCTACTTGAACAAGGATCTGGAAAAGATCGTTGGTCTGCAGACCGACAAGCCATTCAAGCGTGCGTTCATGCCTTTCGGCGGGATCCGGATGGCCGAGGATGCGCTTAAGTCCTACGGGTACACCCCAGATCCAGAAATGCACAAGATTTTCACTGAATACCACAAGACCCACAACCAAGGCGTGTTCGATGTTTACACACCGGACATGCGCAAGGCGCGCCACTACAAGATCGTGACCGGCTTGCCAGATGCCTACGCACGTGGCCGCATCGTGGCGGACTTCCCACGGATCGCGATTTACGGGATTGACGCGTTGATGGCAGCCAAGAAGGCGGACTTCGACAACATCGGCGACGGCGAAATGACCGACGATGTGATCCGCCTGCGCGAACAGGTTTCCGACCAGTATCGGGCCCTGAACGACATGAAGAAGATGGCAGCCAGCTACGGCTTCGATATTTCCAAGCCGGCAACGACCGCCCAAGAAGCCGTTCAGTGGATCTACTTCGGCTACCTGGCCGCAGTCAAGACCCAAAACGGGGCTGCCATGTCAGTTGGCCGCATCGACACCACAATCGATGCCTTCATCGAACGCGACATGAAGCGCGGCTTGCTTGACGAAAGCCAGGCCCAAGAGCTGATCGACCACTTGGTCATGAAACTCCGCATGGTGCGCTTCATTCGGACCGAAGAGTACAACTCGCTGTTCTCAGGCGACCCAATCTGGGCGACCCTCAGCTTGGGCGGTGTCGGCTTTGACGGCCGTCACCACATCACCAAGACCTCGTTCCGCTTCCTGAAGACCCTCGACAACATGGGTGCGGCACCAGAGCCAAACATCACGCTGCTGTGGGACGAGAAGCTGCCAGAAGGCTTCAAGCGCTACGCGACTGAAGTCTCCATCTCCAGTTCGACCATTCAGTACGAAAACGACTCACTGATGCGCACCGAATGGGGCACCGACTACTACGGTATCGCCTGCTGTGTTTCCGCACAACCAATCAAGGACGGCGTTCAGTTCTTCGGCGCCCGGGCAAACCTGGCGAAGGCCATCCTTTACGCCATCAATGGTGGGATGGACGAAATCGGCGAGACGCAAGTTGGTCCTGAGACTGAGCCAATTACCTCTGACGTCATCGACTATGATGAATTCATGAAGAAGTTCGACGTCCAGGCCGGCTGGCTGGCCGATGTCTATGTCAACGCCTTGAACGCGATTCAGTACATGCACGACAAGTACTACTACGAATCCGCTCAGTTGGCATTGAAGGACACCCACCTGGACTACACCTTCGCGACAGGGATTTCCGGCTTCTCGCACGCGGTTGACTCCATTTCCGCGATCAAGTACGGCAAGGTTCACCCGATCCGCGACGAAAAGGGCGTTGCCATCGACTTCAAGGCCGAAAACGACGACTACCCACGCTATGGGAACAACGATGACCGCGCTGACGACATTGCCAAGTGGCTGATCAAGTACTTCTACAACAAGATGAACACGCACCACCTGTACCACGGTGCTAAGCTCTCAACTTCTGTTCTGACCATTACGTCCAACGTGGTTTACGGCAAGAACACTGGGACCACGCCTAACGGCCGCCAGAAGGGCGAACCATTCTCACCTGGTGCAAACCCAGCTTATGGCGCTGAAAAGAACGGCGCGCTGGCTTCCCTGATGTCCACCGCGAAGATCCCATATCACTACGCAACAGACGGGATCTCCAACACGTTCGGCGTCACCCCGAACACCTTGGGCCACGATGATGAAACCCGCAAGGACACGCTGGTTCACATGATCGACGGTTACATGGAGAACAACGGGATGCACCTGAACATCAACGTCTTCAACAAGGAGACCTTGATCGATGCCCAGAAGCACCCAGAAGAATACCCAACTTTGACGGTCCGCGTCTCCGGTTACTGCGTCTACTTCGCAGATCTGACCAAGGAGCAACAGGACGACGTCATTGCCCGGACCTTCTTCGAGGAAATGTAAGACCACTTTCATACTCGGTGCGTTCCGCTGCCGAGCCGTGTGCAATTCAAACAATTCGACTAAGCGGGAGCCTCGTAAACGGGACTCCCGTTTTGCCCAGAGGCGGCAAAAATGCTTGCCGCTTGTGGGCAAGACCGCGTATGCTGAAACTGACAGGAGGCATTTTGATGAAATTGATCGATAATACCAAAACACCACTGAACGTGCTGGACTCCATTGGCGTTGAGGATGAGGGGCCAGTCAAAGGGTATGTGCACTCGCTGGAAAGTTTCGGCTCAGTTGACGGTCCCGGTATCCGTTTCGTGGCCTTCCTGCAGGGCTGCCGGATGCGCTGCCAGTACTGCCACAACCCTGACACCTGGAACATCGGTGTCGGCACCGAAATGACCGCGGATGAGCTGCTGGATAACGCCGAACGCTACCGCGCGTTTTGGGGTGAGACCGGCGGCTTGACATGCTCCGGCGGCGAGTCCCTGGTGCAGATCGACTTTTTGCTCGACCTGTTCACCAAGGCCAAGGCACGCGGCATCTCGACCTGCCTGGATACCTCAGGCGGTCCGTTTACCCGCGACGAGCCGTGGTTCTCGAAGTTCAAGGAGCTCATGAAGGTCACCGACATTTCACTGGTCGACATCAAGCATATCAACTCGGCTGAGCACAAGAAACTCACCGGCATCGGGAACGAGAACATCCTCGATATGATCCAGTGGATGTCGGCGAACGGCTGCGACATGTGGATCCGCCACGTGCTGGTGCCTGAGCGCACCGACTACGACGTGTATCTCAAGCAGCTGGGGGACTACATCAAAACTCTAAATAATGTTCAAAAAGTTGAGGTGCTGCCTTACCACACGCTGGGGGTCAAAAAGTACCACGAATTAGGCATTACCTATCCGCTTGAAGGCATCGAGCCGCCAACAGCCGACCGGGTCAAAAACGCGGAGCAGCTGCTGCACACGGCCGATTACACCGGCTGGAAGACCTGGAAGCCGGCAAACTAGACATTCAGATAATTGTTATGATAAGAAGGAAGAGCTTTTGGTTGCTCTTTCTTTTTTTGTACCTTATTATTAGGTAAGCGATTTATTTCGTTATGCTGGCAATGGTTGTGGTCGTGAACTGGGCGGAGACCCGAACGAAGGAGTAGCACATGAAGACAAAGCAGGAGAGCATTTTTTCGTCAAAGACACTGTCGTATTTTTTGCAATTGGCGGACACCATGAATTACACGCAGGCCGCTCAGCTGCTGGGCATCACGCAGCCGGCGCTGACGCAGCAAATTAAGAAACTAGAGCGGACCGTGGGGGCCCCGCTCTTCTACTCGGTGGGGAAGAAGCTGCATCTGTCCGATGCTGGGCGCACGATGCTCGACGCCACGCATTCGATTTACGAGACGCTGAACCAGGCGACCGATGAGATCCAGCAGGCCAGCAACGCCAACTCCGGCGTGATCAAGATCGGCATGCTGGCCTCCGTGGAGTCTTCGGCCTTCATCGGTTTTTCCGCGGAATACTACAAGCAAAACCCCGATGTGCAGATTGTGTTTCTGAACATGACCCGCCACGAGATTTGGGAGCAGCTTGAAAACAACCAGATCGACCTGGCAATCATGTACCTGCCGGATGACACGATCAAGAACTGGAAGCCGTACGAAAGCCGTAAAATCGTTGACGAACAGCTGCTGTTTTTGCACCACAACGAGAAGCTGGCCAAGCGCAAGCGTGTGCACTTCCGCGACACCCTGAGCCAGCCGTGGGTGACGTACCCGGATTCCTATTTCCTGTCGTATTTCCTGCACGAGGCCTACAAGAACCAAATGGTCGACTACCCGCACATCGTGGCGCAGTTCACCACACCGTTTCAGCTGATGCAGTTTCTCAATCTCACTGGCGTGAACACGGCGCTGCCGACGTCGTTCTACCAAGCTCATCAGGATGAAATCGATGCGTACGCGGTTTCGTTTGAGCCGGCAGTGTCGTTCGAGCTGGCGTTCATTTTCCGCAAGGGCAAGGACACCATTCCGCGGGTCGAGCAGTTTCTGAACAGCTTCGATGCGTACCTGGACAAGAAGGATTACCTGTCGCGGGTCGCTGAGAACCGTGTTAAACTGGACTAGTACGCGTAAAGCGCAATACTGAAAAAGGGAGTCACACCATGACAACATTGATTTTTGGTCATCAGAATCCAGATACCGACGCCGTAACCTCCGCGATGAGTTTCGCGGAATACCAAAAGCAGCTCGGCAATACTGATGTTGAGGCGGTCGCTTTGGGCGAAGTGAACGCCGAAACGGCTTTTGCGCTCAAAACCTTCAAGAAGGCCACCCCGCGCGTGATCAAGACTGCCGCTAACGAGACCGACACGGTCATGCTGGTCGACCACAACGAGTTCCAGCAGAGTGTGTCCGACATCAAGGACGTCACGATTGCCGCCGTTGTGGATCACCATCGAATCGCCAACTTCGAAACGGCCGCACCGCTGTTCTACCGCGCAGAGCCGATTGGCAGCTGCAACTCGGTCATCTACGAAATGTTCCAGGAAAAAGGCTTCAAGATCAGCCCCCAGCTGGCCGGCTTGATGGCGAGCGGGATGATTTCAGACACGCTGCTGCTGAAGAGCCCGACCACTACTGACGTTGAGCGCAAGGTCCTGCCAGAACTGGCAAAAATCGGCGGCTTTGACCTGCAGGAATACGGCCTCGCCATGCTGAAGGCAGGCACCAACCTGGCGGCCAAGTCCGATCTGGATATCGTTGAAGGCGACGCCAAGAGCTTCGATATGGGCGGCACCTCGGTGCGCATCGGCCAGGTCAATGTCGTTGACCTGAACGAGGTTTACGAGCGTCAGGCGGCCATTGAAGCCACCATGAAGAGCGAAGCCGAAAAGAACGGCTACGATTCCTTCCTGCTTTTGGCCACCAATATCCTGGACTCCGATACCACCGGCTTCTTCTACGGCAAGAATGCCAACAAGCTGGAAGCGGCCTTTAACCAGAAGTTCGATGCGGACCACCGCATCGCGCTGCCTGGCGTGGTTTCCCGCAAGAAGCAAGTCGTCCCACCGCTGCAAAAGGCGTTTGAGGCGTAAGTTGATTGAGGCTCAGGCGGCTGCCGGAGCCTTTTTTGGTAGGAGGAAAAGCAATGGAAGAGCAAACTCAGATCGATCTGATCAAACAATTCTCAGACGCGTATGGCGTGCCAGGCTTTGAACAAGACGTGGTGCGGCTGTATCGCGACCAGATGAAGCCGTACGCGGACGTCACAATCGATGGCATGTTCAACGCGCTGGCCGCCCGCAAGCAAAACACCGGCGATCGGCCCGTGGTGCAAATGGATGCCCATGCCGATGAAGTCGGCTTCATGGTCCAGGCCATTCGCCCCAGCGGTCTGATCAAGTTCGTCACGCTTGGCGGCTGGGTGCCGACCAATGTCCCGGCGATGCGCGTGGTCGTGCGCAACAAGCGCGGCGAGTACGTTCCAGGTGTGGTGGCGACCAAGCCGCCACACTTCATGACGGCCGCAGAACGCAACGCCGTGCCAACCATTGCCGGCATGTCAATCGACGTCGGCAGCACCTCGCGCGAGGAAACTCTTGAGGATTACGCCATCGACACCGGCTGCCCGATTTTTCCTGACGTGAAGTGCGAATACGATGCCAAACACGGCATGTTCTTCGGCAAGGCGTTTGATGACCGTATCGGCGCCGCAGCCTTGATCGATACGTTTGACAACCTCAAGGACGACGACCTCAACGTGGATGTCATCGCCGGACTGTCTACGCAGGAAGAGGTTGGCTTGCGTGGTGCTTACGTCACTGCGCGCAAGGTCGACCCTGACATCGCCATTGTTTACGAAGGGGTGCCGGCTGATGACACCTTCGAGCCTGACTGGCTCTCGCAGACTCGCGTCAAGGCAGGCCCGATGCTGCGGGATCTGGATACGACCTACATCGCGAATCCGAACTTCCAGCAGTTCGCGGCTGATTTGGCCGACGAGCTGCACCTCCCATACACCCGGGCCGTGCGGACGGGTGGGGGACAGAACGGGGCAGCGATTGGTTACTGGAAAGGCGTCCCAACCATCGTGGTCGGCATTCCAGTCCGCTATGAACACACCGCGTATACCTTCACCGCCTTGAGCGATTTCCAGGTTTCCAGCAAGCTGGGCACCGAGATTCTGCGCCGGTTGGATAAGGAAACCATCGCGTCGTTTAATTCTGTCGATTAATTGAAAAACCGCGGCAGCTGGGCATTTGACCTGGCTGCCGATTTTTTGTTGTTGAATAAGTTTAGACATGTCTAACTTTTGCATAGGCGATTATTTTCTAGCCTTGATAATTGTTATACATGGTTATGGATACGGCGAAATGTCGTACCAGTTTGTTGCAGCCCGCAGCAAATTCGCCCATGCAGCCTCTATTGTCCTGCGTTGCACCAGCCGGTTGACTCAGGCTGATTACGATCACCGCGGCTCAGTAAAACGAGCCTTCAGCGTGTCGAGACTGATTTTGAGCCTAGTTGATGGTTCCTTTGACGTAAATCGCAGATTCTATGGGTCACCGTCAGCAGACTCTGGCCGCATCGGAACAGCTGAATTATCAGTTGTGAATCTGATGCGAGTTCAGCTTAGTAGACGCATAGTTGATGGTCTAATTCCTCAGAATCACGATGTCAGCAAGCCACATGCAAGGCGCAGATTAAGACCGACGCGTGAGTGTGACTTGAACAAGTGTGATGGCAGATTGAGATCTTGTACGCAGAGATTTATTGAAGACTGTCGGTTGATGATTTGCTGCGGACGATTCTGAGCCGCGATGACGCACAGCAAGTTGAAACAGACGAAGAGACTGATGAAACTGCAGTCGCACAAAAACTAACTTAGAGTTGACCGGCAGTCGATGGTATAGAAGCTGCAGCTGACGTGAATTGACTAAGCCAGTCCCTTCGGCTCTTAAGCACTACTTCGTATAATATATATTATGTGAACTAGAATATATGGACTAGAATATATCAAAAAACAACAGGGCTAAATTCACCCCTAAATGTCGTACACCCCACTGTCCATTTACCGCTCAGTTAAATGATTGACTGTGCCTTTGGTGATGCAATCGGCAATCTGAGAATCGACTAAACCAGGCGCCGTCGACTTGCTGCCAGCTGATCATTGACCAGGCTTTGGTTGAAATCAAATCCTGTTACAGGTTCAAAAAAAGTCCTTCTGCAACCGCCAAGTGCTCTAAGACGCTGGCGTGTTGCAGAAAGACTTTTTTAGTGATGGTCAATCGTGACCGGCGTACCTTCAGGAATTTTGTCATAGATCCATTTGGCGTCTGGAATGCTCAGCTGCACGCAGCCGTGTGACCCGGCGCGCTTACCCAAGTCACTGGCCTCTTTGATGTCGTAATGGCCTTGAGCGTCAAACGGCACTGTGTGAAAAAGAATCCGATTTTGGTAAATCGACGTCCAGTAGTTAGCCCCGAGCCGCACCGCCGGACTGGAATTGAAGAAGTGCAGTCCGCGTTGCCCAATGCTGAAATGGCCTTCTGGGGTGCGGCCATCAATGCCAGTTGACGCGTACATCGTGTAAAGTAGTTTGCCATTGCCGCGAATGTAGACCCGCTGTTTGTCGAGGCGAACTTCCATTGAAAGCTTCTGAACATGTGTGAGGTCTGGGTATGCAGCCGTTTCCGATGGCAGGTGCCAGTCGATCGGCGTGCGCATCACGGCGGCCCGCTTTGGTTTAGTCACCTTGTGCGGCCGGACCGCATGCGAACGCTGCTTTGACTTGCTTTGAGCAACGCGGTCGTGATGCACCGCCTGCACCTGCTGCCGCGTCACCAAGGCAACGCCCAAGGCAACAACGATCAAGGCGACGGCTAGTAAGGCCAACCGCTTAACTCTTGACGAAACAAGTCTTCGGGAAGCCCTTGATGGATTCGATTGTGGTTGACGTAAACGCATTACCCCGATAACCCTCTTCCAGAATGTGCCCCAATTTTGTTGGTGACGAATGCTCAGCTGATGTCGACTGGCGTGCCGGTGGGAATATTTTCATTGACCCACTTGGCGTCAGGAATACTCAACCGTACGCAGCCATGAGAACCAGGCTCTTTGCCCAACTTAGCGGCCTCTTTTGGCAGATAATTGCCGTTGACGTCGACCGGCACCGAGTGAAACAGGTAGCCTGTGCCGGAAAATGCGGTCCAGTAATTGGCGCCCATTTTTTCCGATGGCGTGTAGAAGTGATCGCCGCGAGTCCCGATTTGGAAGTGCCCCTTCGGCGTCAGATTATTGATGCCACTAGACGCATACATGGTGTAAGCAACTTTGCCATTGATCAGGATGTAGACCCGCTGTTTTTTCAAGTTGACCCGCATCGCCACTTTTTCAGCGCTGGTGATAGTTGGGTATGCGACGGTCTCAGATGGCTGATGCCAGTCAATTGGCTTGCGCATCACGGATGGTGCCGCCGTCTTTGGCTTCGCCTTGTGCTTGTCAACAGACTTTGCCGCGAATTTTTTGGCAGGCTTGGTCTTAGTGACCTTGCTTGTCTGGTTCTGGCGCGTGGTCGAAGCCGACGCTTGAAGGTGCTCAGCCGCCCTGACGCCGATCAGCGCCACCACCACAATCACGACCAGACCCCAGACCCAGGGCCGGTAGCGCTTCTTTAACCGGTGAAAATGAACCTGCCGCATACGCGTCCTCCTCAACGAAACACTCTTTTCGGTTACTTATTGTACCATACAATTGCACTGGTACTATTGTGAAAACGCCGCCAGACCGCCCTTTAACTGAAAAATGGCTCGGTGATGGTGAAGGCTTTCTGGGTGCAATCTAAGCAAGCCATGCCGCCGTACGGCAGCGCCGCGCGCGGATAAGCGTGCCCAAAGTTGGCATTAAACAGCACTGGCAGCTGTTCTGGTTCAGTTTCCTCGAGCAGAATCTGCTTGTACTCAGCGTAGTAGCGCTCATTTTGCGGCTTGCCCGCAATGATCCCAACCACCTGGTCAAAAATCCCGTAAGTCTTCAGGTGCTGCAGCATCAGGCGATAGTTGGCAGGCGCCGGCCGCTCCTCGCTGGTTTCGATGAACAGGAGTTTGCCGTGCCACTCCTCAGGTGTCGGCATCAGCCCATATTGTTCGCTAAAGGCCCGCTCATTGGGCAGGTGGTTGACCAGCAAGTCATCTAAACTTTCTAGGCAGCCGCCCAGCAGCGGCCCCCTCACCTGCCCCTCGCCCCGCAGGATTTCAAAGCCGTGCGTCTCGCGGTGGCTGACGCGGGCAGTACCCACAGCGGCGGGCGAAAAGTCTTCGCGCTCTTCGTACCACACCGGACTAGCTGTGATGGCTGTGGTGGCCGGATTGGTCAAATAATGCGCAAATGTCGCTTGCGTGTACGGCAGCATTGCCGTGTCGAGCTCCGCCAGGTCATTCAACAAATTGGGTCCGTAGAAGCTCTGCAGACCCAGGCGATACAGCATCAGGTGATCGATCGTCGTGTCAGAAAAGCCGGTGAATAATTTAGGCTGCAGGCGAACGGCTTGAGCAAAGGCGGGGTCTGCCATCAAATAAGGCGCCAGCCTGAAGGTGTCTTCCCCACCGATTGCGGCGATGATGCCAGTAATCTCTGGGTCAGCAAAGGCGGCTTTCAAGTCGGCGGCGCGGTGTTCAGGGTGCGCCGCCAGTGCGGCAAGCCCATCTAAGGCGTGCGGCATCACGACCGGGACCAGTCCCAGCTCGCGCAGGCGCCGTTTGCCGAGGGCGAGCTGATGGGCTGTGGCGGGCTCCCCCAGAATTCCGCTGGACAAGCTGACAATCGCGACCTGATCGCCGCGGCGCAGTGGCGGCGGCTTGAGTCGGCCAGCGGAATTGGTTGTAAATGGCATGACAGTCCTCCTTCTCTCTTCTTGTCTCGGCGCTTAATGCTCGCTGCGCCGGCGCTGGCGATCCTTGCGAATAACCAGGATCAGCACCGACAGCGCGGCAAACACGATAATCAGGGTAATCAGCAGCCGCCGATTACCGCGAATCAAGGCGTCACCGCCAAAGGCATACAAGGCGGCCACCAATGTGCTGCCGAGCAGGCAGACCAGTGCATGCGAGCGCTCAGAGACGCGCAGGTGCACCGATGCCACATTGACTAGCATAGTTGGTATCATCGGCACCGCATAACCGATGAGCAGCCCGAGTCGCGGATGCTTCATGGTCACCAGGCTCTGATACAGCCAGTTGGTTGGCTCCTTATCGCGGCGATCAGCGAGCAATTTCAGCACCCCGCTTTGGACGAGATTACCGGCCGTGAGCCCAGCAGCACTGACCAAAAAACCGGCCCAATCCCCCAGGCAGACCCCGGTGAAAATTGCGACCACCGAACTCGGTGCCCCAGGGATGCAGCACATTAAGACCAGCAGTCCAAAAAACAAAATGACTTCTAAGGGGCCATAATCACGCAAACTGGCGATTGCATTTTCCGCCTGCGTGGTGGATTCCAGCAGCAACGAAAAGCTGCCGCGGTACTGCCGCCATAAGCCGTACACAATGCCGGCGGCTACCAGCGCGCCCAGAACCGATAAAGCCATTTTTAGTTGGCGTTTCACGCACTCACCCCCAGTTCCTCCTAGTGTACCCGAATCACACTTGCGGTGCGCAAAAATCTGCTGTTCTGCATGAAAAAAGGCCCACTCAGCGGGACCCTTCTCAATTAGAACAAAATGGCAAATGCGGCACTTTCCTGGGCCGTCGCTTGATCTGGAAAAGACATGTAAACCTGCATGCCGCCCTCATCGACGTCTGCAAAGGCCCCTTCCAGGGTCGGGTAACGACTGGCCAAAGCTGGTAGGGTGTAAGCGAGCAGGCCGTCAAGCAGGCCGTGATCTTGGCCCCAGGCGCCACCGAATTCGAGCCGATTGCCGCGCAGATACGTCAGGCAATACGCGACGATGTTGTCCCCTTGCGCCAGCGCAAGCGGTGCTGTCGGTTCGAGGTCGGTCAGGATGCGCGGCGCCCAGTCATTGTCGGCAAACGGCTTGACTGGATCGACTTCATGGCGCTTTTGGTAGGTTAAGTAGGCCGCTTGAATCAACGCATTACTCAATGGTTCAGATTGGAGAACGTCACTTTGCGTCAAGAGCCTTGTCCCTGGGGTCAAAGAAACTGTGGCGGTGTGGGCCGTTTTTAACGCCAGTTTCGGTTTGAACGTGGTCCGAATCCGGCGCAGCCCACGGGAAATCGTGGCAGATCGCAGTGCCGACTGGGTGTCCGTGCTGACGGTCAAAATCCCTCGCTGCCCGGCGTTTTTGGCGCGGTCAACCACCGGCGTGAGCAGCGTATCAGCGAGCTCCGCTTGCGGCAGGGCGTCGGCCTTTGCGGTGGTCACGGTCACAAACCGCATCAGGTAAGGATGCAACGGATTTCGCCAAGTGGTTAGCGCACCGACGATGTCGTCGTTGCAAGACAAGATGGTCGCCCCATCGCGGTGGGCCTTGAATAAAGCGCGGTCTTCCGCAGTGCCGACCCATTGAACGGCCGGGTTATCATAAGGAGAATACTCAAAGTTCATAGTTTTGCCTCGCAAGCGTAATGTGTCAGCGTTACTGTCATTGAAGTCCTCACTGCGCCCGGTGCGCGGCGATCACCTGGTCGAGCACCTGCACGACGCCGTATTCCTCGTTGGTCCCGGTGCGGTAGGTCGCAAACTGCTCCATGCCCGGTGCAAAATTATTGACCAGGTAGCTGTACTTGACCGCCTTGAGCATTTCGGCGTCGTTGAAGTTGTCGCCAAAGGCCATCATTTGGTCCGTCGTGATGTCCATCTGCTTGCCGATTGCCCGCATGCCGTTGCCCTTGTTGATGTCAGGCATCATGATGTCGATCCAGACCGGACCGGAAACGGCCGCGGAAAATTGACCGCCAAACCGCGGCGCGATCACGTCATCAAAGACCGCCCTGGCGTCGCCATTAGGCAGGTAAATCGTCACCTTGTCCGCCTCGCCGCTCCAGGTGGTCAGGTCATCCAGGTAGGAGAGCCGGTGGTAAAACTCGCGATAGACTGAGTCGTACTGCCGGTCGGCGGTTTGCCCCACGGCTTCAGTGATGCCGCAGATCAGCGGCAGCCCATCGGTTTCGTCGCGGATCACGCGCACCATTTCCTGAACTGTCGCAGTTGGCATCAAAGTTTTGCTGATGAGCTGACCGCGGAAACTGATCACGCCACCGTTATCGCAAATCAAGGCCAGCTTTTGGTGGTCATGCGGGAAAATGTCCTGCAGGGTATACAGCGGCCGGCCGCTGGCGATCCCGAATTGAATCCCGAGGCGGTCAAGGGCCTCGAGCCGCTCCTGAAACTGCGGCGGCAGCACACTGGCCTCAGTCAGCAGTGTGTGATCCATGTCGGTGGCGATAAACTTCACGTCTTTTAAACTCATGCGCGGTCTCCTTTTACGAATGCCTCGTAGTAGCTGATGGCGCCAACGCTTTGGGCAGAAGCGATTTTGCCGCTTTTGACCGCAGCGATGACTTCGTTTAGTGGCACCAGCTGACTGGTCACGAATTCGTCCTGGTCAAAATGCTTGGGGGTGCGCTTGGCCGGATCGATGTGGACCAGCATCAGGTGCACGACCTCGTCGGTCATGCCTTCGCTGGAGCGGATCGCGCACATTTCCGTGATGTCGTCCGTCACATAACCGGTTTCCTCCTCAAGCTCGCGTTTGGCGGCCTTGAGCGGATCCTCGCCCGGGTCCATCAGGCCGGCGGGCAGCGCAAAAGATTCCGTGTTGATGCCGACACGGTACTCGCGGTTGATCAGCACCTGATCATCCGGCGTGAGCGCCAGCATGGCCACTGCCGGCGCGTGCTTGATTAGATCGCGCTCCACGCGCAGGCCGTCCGGGGTGTCGATGGTTTGCTGAATGACCTCAAAAATGTGCCCGCTGTAAACTGTGCGGGCCGACAGGATGCGGCCTTTTTTCTGAGATGCGTGAATAAACATAATTGCCTCGATTAATTAAAAGATTTAAGCGCTGGCGGCAAGCGGCCGCTGTCTCTTCCATGATACCAAAAAACCAGCCCTTTAAGCGGCTGGTTTGAGATTACTTCACGGTGCGGCTGAGGTCTTGGATCCAGGCCACCGCGATGGCCTTCTCCCCCAGGTGGGTGCCGATGACCGGACCGAAGTATGAGACTTCAAACGTCACCTGCGGAAACTTCTCCTTCAGCTCGGCTTGCCAAGCACCCGCGGCTTCGGGGTCGTTGGCGTGAATGACCCACGCCTTGACCGGGTAGTCGACTTTTGCCAGCTCCGCGGCGAGCAGTTCCTCGACCCGCGAGTACGCTTTTTTCAGCGAGCGAACCTTCTCGAAGGCGACGATCTTGTGCGAGTCGTCGTCGAAGGTCAACAGCGGCTTGATCTTCAGCATGCCGCCGATAAAACCTGCCGCGTTGCTCAGGCGGCCGCCGCGCACCAGGTTTTGCAGGTCGTTGACGATGAAGTACTCACCCATGGTGGCGCGCAGTGCATCCAGCGTTTGGATGATCTCGTCTGGCGTCTTGCCAGCTGCCGCCATTTTTGCGGCGGTCAGGACCAGCTCACCCATCAAGATGACCGTGATTTGGGAATCGTACACGATGACATGCGCCGGCTTGAAGTCGGCGACGGCCGCGCGCAGCGTCTCCACAAACCCGGAAATCGTGCTGGCCAGATGAATCGAGATGATGGTGTCGTAGCCTTCGTTAGCCAGGTTTTCGTATAGTTTCAGCACTTCGCCCAAAGGCGGCTGAGAGGTGCTGGGGAACGTCTTAGCGGTTCGCAATTTTGCGTAGTACTCGGCAGTGGTGATGTCCTTGCCTTCGTCGTACACGGTGCCGTCCAGGATAACGGGAATCGGCACGATCTTGATGTGATTGGCCGCGATCTGCTGATCGGATAAGTATGCGGTGCTGTCGGTCACGACGGCGATCTTCATTTGCTACACCCACTTTTCTGAATTTGCTTAGAACAGCATAACATTTTCTGTCTTATTTTAGAAGAATAACGCGCGGTGGCGCTTTGCGTCGGGCCTGGAAAACCGGTAGAATAAAGGACAGCAATTGCCGGCCCTGAGCGGGCAGAAAAGAGGTTTGCGATGTCATTTGACGGCTTATTCACGCATGCCATGGCGAAAGAACTGCAGCCACTGGTGGGCGGCCGCGTCAATAAAATCACCCAACCATACAATAACGAGGTCATTTTGACCATTCGGGCCAACCGGAAAAATTGGCCCCTGCTGCTGTCGGCCAACCCGCAGTTTGCACGGGTCCAGATCACGCAGATTCCCTACGAAAACCCCAAGGTCCCGACGAATTTTACCATGACACTGCGCAAGTACTTGGCCAGCGCGACGCTCCAGGCCCTGACCCAGGTGGCCAATGACCGGGTGCTGCACCTCGACTTTTCCACGCGCGACGAGCTGGGCGATGACCTGAGCCTGCGCCTGGTGGTTGAGATCATGGCGCGGCACTCCAACATTACCCTGGTCAATCTCAAGACCGGTAAGATTATTGACTTGATCCGCCATGTCGGCCCCGATCAGGACCGTTTCCGGACCCTGCTGCCCGGTGCGCCATACGTGCCGGCGCCGGCGCAGGACAAAATCGACCCCTTCACCGACGACACCCGCGGCTACCGCGAGCTGATGAAAACTACTGACGTGCCGCTGGCTCAGCTCCTGCAGCGTCATTATCAGGGCCTAGCAGGCGACTCCGCCAAGGAGCTGGCAGCCAGGCTGAGCGCTGGGGATGCCGATGCGGCCTGGGACGACTTTTTTGCTGCGCTGGACCACCCGACTGCGACCATCGCCACCGGCGCCAAGGTGAGCTTCTCCGCCCTGCCCTACGAGACGCATGAAGGCACCCAGCAAACCTTTGCGTCGTTAAGCGAGATGCTGGACGCCTTTTACGCGCAAAAAGCCGAGCACGACCGCGTACGCACCCAAGGCGACAACCTGATCCGCCCGCTGAAGACCTTGATCGAGCGCGACGAGAAGAAGCAAAAAAAGCTGCAGCAAACCCTCAAGGACACGGAAAAAGCCGATGACTACCGGATCCGCGGCGAGATTCTCACCACCTACCTGGCGCAAGTCAAGCGCGGCGACACCAGCGTTACCCTGCCCAATTTTTACGACAACATGAAGCCGCTGAAAATCAGTTTGTCCAACCAGTTATCCCCATCAAAGAACGCGCAGAAGTATTTTTCCCGCTATCAGAAGCTCCGCAACGCTGTGGCCTACGTCAACGAGCAGATGAAGCAGAATCAGGCCGAGCTCGATTACCTCACCGGCATCATGGCGCAAATCGAAATTGCCAGCCCCAAGGACCTCGACGACATTCGCACCGAGCTGCAGGACGGCGGCTACCTCAAGGTCCACAAGCAAGGCAAAAAGGCGCCAAAGCACAAGATTGCGAAGCCTGAGGAGTTTTATGCCTCCGATGGCACCAAGATCTGGGTCGGCAAGAACAACCTGCAAAATGACCAGCTCACGCTCCACAAGGCCGCCAAAACCGACATCTGGCTGCACGCCAAGGACGTCCCTGGCTCCCATGTCATCATCGATTCAGCCAAACCCAGCGACAAGACCCTGATGGAGGCTGCGATGCTTGCTGCCTACTTCTCCAAGAGCCGCGCCTCGGCGAACGTCCAGGTCGATTGGATCGAAGTGAAGAAGATCCGCAAGCCCAATGGCGCCAAGCCCGGGTTTGTGGTGTACGAAGGCCAGCGCACGGTGGTCGTGACGCCTGACGAGGCAATCGTCGAGCGGCTGCGCCATCAGC
Source organism: Lacticaseibacillus sp. 866-1 (assembly GCF_016861825.1). Taxonomy (NCBI): domain Bacteria; kingdom Bacillati; phylum Bacillota; class Bacilli; order Lactobacillales; family Lactobacillaceae; genus Lacticaseibacillus; species Lacticaseibacillus sp. 866-1. The sequence goes on from NZ_BOLU01000002.1 coordinate 36,914, forward strand.
CCACGCTGTAAAAGCAGTTACGCAAAGCGGCACCCCCAGAGCAAATCTGGGGTGCCGCTTTGACGTCGCTGGTTAATCGAGCGTCTTGAGTTTGCCGCGGAAGTCCTCAATACTGGTGTAGCCCTTCAGCAGCATGATGTCACCAAGCTCTTTTTCGATCCGAGCAAAGATTGCCGGCCCTTCGTACCCAAACTGCGTGCCGATTTGCAGCATCGAGGCCCCGCACAAAATGTGCTCAAAGGCGTCGCGGCCAGACATGATGCCGCCGACGCCAATCACAGCGATGGCCGGATTCAGGCGCTGGGCTAAGGCGCGCACGTTGGCCAGGGCGGTCGGCTTGATGCTGGCGCCGCCGATCCCGCCAAAGCCGCCCTTGGGCTTGATGGCCACCGTTTCGGTCTCAAAATTGACAAGCAGGCCGTTGCCGACGCTGTTGATGGTCGTGACAAAGCTCAGCGGAAATTGGTTGAGGATGCCAGCGATCGTATCGAAATGGGCCATGTCGAAGTACGGCGGCAGCTTGACCCCCAGCGGCTTTTGGTAAAAGTCGAACACGGCTTCCAGAGTTTGCCGCGTGGCCACAAAATCGTAGCCGGTTTGCGGATGGCCCGGCACGTTGGGACAAGACAGGTTCAGTTCCACAAAGCCTTGGTAAGCCGAGTCGTTGATTTCGTGAAGCATTGCCAGATTGTCATCAAGACTGGTCCCGGCAAGCGACAGGAAGTTTGTTTTCCCTGGGCGGTTCTGCTCGTCCGTCAGCACGTAGTCGAGGTAATACGCCAGGCCGTTGTTGGGCAGGCCCATGGAGTTGAAGCTGCCGTGCGGCATGGTGGCCATGCGCGGCGATGGATTCCCTGGGCGCGGCGCTGGGGTGGCACTTTTGGTAACATAGGCACCGGCGCGCGATTGCACCAGGGCGTCTAAGTCTTGGGCGGACTGGCAGCGGACGCCCGCCGCGTTCATGAGGCAACTGTCAAAGTGGCGGCCGGCAATTCTGGTTTCAAGGGTCAACATGCGATTTGCTTCCTTTCCTTGGCTGAATCAGTGGCAACCAGTTAGCCCTCCCAGTGGGTGGGGTTCTTGCGCCAGGCGTGCAGCAGCGCCAACTCATCCGCATCGATTTGACCGTGGGCCTGCGCCGTTTGAATCAGCGTGGTGTAATTGGTCAACGTGACGAACTTGGTTTTGGCCGCTTCAAAATTGGCGGTGAGTGCCGGCAGCTGGTAGCTGAAAATGGCTGCCACGCCGATGACGTTCGCGCCTTCGCGCCGCGCCGCCTCTGCCGCCTTCAAAACCGAGCCGCCAGTGCTCAGCAAGTCATCGATCAATACCAGCTTGGCCTGTTGGTCCAGGCGGCCTTCGATCTGCCGGCCCTGCCCGTGGTCCTTGGGCTTGCTGCGGACGTAGACCAGCGGCAGGTTCAGACGCTCGGCCACCAGGGCGGCATGGGGAATGCCTGCCGTGGCGACCCCGCCAATTACCTGCACGTCCGGGTACTGGGTTTTGATCAGCTGCGCCAGCCCGTCTGCAATGCGCGTGCGCACCGCGGGATACGAGATGGTGAGCCGGTTATCGGTGTAAATCGGGCTGTGAATGCCGCTCGCCCAGGTAAATGGCGCTTTGGGCCGCAGGGTCACCGCGCCGATCGTCAATAGGTCAGTGGCAATCGTGGTTTCAATCTCACTCATTTGCGCGCCTCCATTGTCTGCCAATTTGTTTGAACGCTTTGACCGGATCAGCCGCTTGCGTGATCGGCCGGCCGACCACAATCGCTGAGCTGCCCAGCTGCGCCGCCTGCGACGGTGTCGTGGTGCGAACTTGATCGCCGTTTTCGCTGCCGGCGGGTCGGATCCCTGGCGTGACGATCAAGAAGTCCGGCCGGGTGATGGCGCGAATCAGTGGCGCCTCCTGCGCGCTTGCGACGACCCCGTCAGCGCCGGCCGCCTGGGCGACGGCAGCCAGATGCTGCACCGAATCGGCAACGGGACCGGGGATCTGCAGCTCGTTATGCATCATGGCGGCCGAGGTCGACGTCAGTTGCGTGATTGCCAGCAGCTTGGGCGCGGGAAAGCCGGATTCGGCCGCGCCGGCGAGCAGACCGCGTTTGGCGGCCGCCAGCATCTCGCCGCCTCCTGCCGCGTGCGCGGTGGTCAGCTGCACTCCCATGCGACCGATTTGATAGGCTGCCCGCTCGACGGTGTGAGGAATATCGTGCAGTTTTAAGTCGAGGAAGACATTGACGTCGCCCTGAAGCATCACGCCGCCTACCGCGCGTGGGCCGACGCCGTAGAACAGCTCCATGCCAATTTTGACAGTCAGCGGCCGCACGCCCTTGAAGCGCTCAAGAAAGGCCGTCGTTTCCTCAATGGTGGGAAAATCCAGTGCAATGATTGGTGACATACTTCCTCCTACAATGGCTTAGTGGTGAAGGCGCGCGACTCGAGCACCTGAACGATGGCGCGCGCGGTGTCCAGACTGGTCATCAGCGGCACCCCATGCATGATCGCTGCCTGGCGAATGCGGTAGCCGTCGCTGGTCGTCGCCTTGTCCTGGCTGGTGGTGTTGATCACCAGCTGCAGCTTGCGGTCTGAGATGGCATCGAGGATGGCATCCTCGCCGCTTTCGCCGAGCTTGGCAATCACCTTGGTGCGAATGCCTGCCGCCCGCAGCGCCTCGGCGGTCCCGGCGGTGGCATCGATTTGATAGCCGACCTCGCGGAAGCGCTTGGCCAGCGCCACTGCCTCGGGCTTATCGGGATCGGCGACGGTGAACAGCGCGATGCCGTGCGCCGGCAGGTGCGTGTGACTGGCTTCAAAGGCCTTGTACAGCGCCTTTTCCAGCGTGCTGTCCGAGCCCATCACCTCACCGGTCGACTTCATTTCCGGCCCCAGCGTGCTGTCGACGTCGTTAAGCTTGGAAAAGCTGAAGACCGGCGCCTTGACATGGACCCCATCGCGCAGCGGCTGCAGCCCATTTTCAAAACCCAGATCCTTAAGCTTGAGTCCCAAAATGGCCTGGGTGGCCAGCTGCGCCATGGAAATGTCGGTGACTTTGCTCAAAAATGGCACGGTCCGGCTGGCCCGCGGGTTGACTTCGATCACGTAAACTTGATTGTCATGCACGATGAACTGAATGTTCATGATGCCAACGCAGTGCAGCGCGTGCGCCAAGTCGATGGTGTAACGTTCGATTTGGCCTTGAATCGTCTGACTGAAGTCTTGCGGCGGGTAAACGGCCATGGAATCGCCGCTGTGCACCCCGGCGCGCTCAATGTGTTCCATGATGCCCGGAATCACGACGGTCTCGCCGTCGCAAATCGCGTCAACCTCACATTCCTTGCCGACCAGGTACTGATCGATCAGGACTGGGTGGTCGTTGGAAACGGACACCGCCCGGTCGATGTAATCCGCAAGCTCCGCCGAGGAGTGCACGATTTCCATCGCCCGGCCGCCGAGCACGTAACTTGGGCGTACCAGGACTGGGTAGCCGATTTTCTGGCCGATCGCGATGGCCCCGGCTTTATCGGTGGCCGTGTCCCCCACTGGCTGGGGGATGTTCAGCTTGGTGATGATTTCATCAAAGCGGTCGCGGTCTTCCGCGGCGTCCAGGTCATCCAGACTGGTGCCGAGGATCTTCACGCCGTGGGCGGCCAGCGGCGCCGCCAGGTTGATGGCCGTTTGCCCGCCAAACTGGACGATGACGCCCAGCGGTTGCTCCAGGTCGATCACGTTGAGGACGTCCTCGATCGTCAGCGGCTCAAAGTACAGCTTGTCGGAAATCGAGAAGTCAGTGGAGACGGTTTCGGGGTTTGAGTTCATGATGATGGCCTCATACCCTGCCTTTTGAATCGCCTTGACCGAGTGAACCGTCGCGTAGTCGAATTCGACGCCTTGGCCGATGCGAATCGGGCCGGAGCCCAGGACTAGGACACTCTTGCGGCCGCTCTTTTGGCTTTCGTTTTCAGTTTCGTAGGTGCTGTAAAAGTATGGCGTGGTTGAGGCAAATTCGCCGGCGCAGGTGTCAACCATTTTATAGACCGGCGTCAGCTGATTGGCCCGACGCAGGTCGCGGACCTCATCCATGGTTTGCCCCCACAGCTTGGCGACTTCCTGATCGGCAAACCCATTGCGCTTGGCGGTGCGCAGCACTTCCAAGTCGCCCGGATGAGCCTTCAACTCATCTTCGAGCTCGATGATGTGTTTAATTTTGTCGAGGAAGAAAATGTTGATGTGCGACAGCTCGGCCAGCTCGCCCAGGGTAAAGCCGCGCCGCAGCGCCTCGGCCAGGTAAAACAGCCGCATGTCCGTCGGGGTAACGATCAGATCGGTCAGCGCCTGATCAGACAGCTGCTTGGCGGCCGCCAGCTCCAGGTGGGTCGCCCCCACTTCGAGCCCGCGCACGGCCTTGAGCAGCGATTCCTCGATGTTGCGGCCGATCGCCATCACCTCGCCGGTGGCCTTCATCTGGGTCCCCAACGTGCGGTCGCCGTGCTCAAATTTATCAAACGGGAACCGCGGGATCTTCGCCACGACGTAATCGAGCATCGGTTCGAACTCGGCGTAGGTCGCGTCCGTGATGGGATTTTTGATCTCGTCCAGGTGCAGGCCCACGGCGATCTTGGCCGCCATTTTAGCAATCGGATAGCCGGTCGCCTTGGAGGCCAAAGCCGACGAGCGGGACACCCGCGGGTTGACTTCGATGACGTAGTACTTGAAGGAGTTGGGGTCCAGGGCCAGCTGCACGTTGCAGCCGCCTTCGATTTTCAGTGCCCGGATGATTTTCAGCGAGGCGTCGCGCAGCATCTGCACTTCCTTGTCGGTCAGTGTCTGCACCGGAGCGAACACGACCGAATCACCGGTGTGAATGCCGACGGGGTCGAAGTTTTCCATGTTGCAGACCACGATGGCGTTGTCGGCGGCATCGCGCATGACCTCAAATTCGATTTCCTTGAACCCGGCGATCGACCGCTCGACCAGGACCTGAGTCACTGGGCTCAGGTTCAGCCCGTTTTCAGTGATGGTGCGCAGCTCGGCCTCGGTTTTGGCAATGCCGCCGCCGGTGCCGCCCATGGTGAAGGCGGGCCGGATGATGACCGGGTAGCCGATTTTTTCCGCAAACGCCTTGGCCTCGTCGAAGTTATGGGCGATGGCGGACTCGGGGATCGGCTGGTGCAGCTTTTGCATCAGGTTCTTGAACAGCTCACGGTCCTCGGCTTGGTCGATGGCGCTGAGCTTGGTGCCGAGCAGTTCGATGTGCAGTTCGTCAAGAATGCCCGAGTTGGCCAGGGCCATCGCCAGATTGAGGCCGATCTGGCCGCCAATGGTCGGCAGGATGGCATCTGGCAGCTCCTTGCGCAAAATCTGGCTGACAAACTCAGTCGTCAGCGGCTCGATGTAAACCTTGTCCGCGATTTCCTTGTCGGTCATGATGGTTGCCGGGTTGGAGTTCACCAGCACGACTTCGTAGCCTTCCTCACGCAGCGCCAGGCAGGCCTGGGTGCCTGAGTAATCGAATTCCGCAGCCTGCCCGATGATGATGGGGCCTGACCCGATGACCAGAATCTTGTGAATATCAGTACGTTTTGGCATGACTCGCTCCTTTGTTGGCCGAAAAGGCGTCCATCATTTCCATGAATTCGTCGAATAGATGCGCGGCATCGTGAGGACCAGGCGCCGCGTCTGGATGAAACTGGACCGAAAACGCCGGGTACAAGCGATGGCGCAGGCCTTCGACGGTGTGATCATTGATCTCCTCATGCGTGACCAGCAGCTGATCAGGGTCGATCGAGTTCGGGTCGACCGCGTAGCCGTGGTTCTGACTGGTGAAGTCGATGCGGCCGGTCGCAATCTCGCGCACCGGGTGGTTGAAGCCGCGGTGGCCGTACTTCATCTTAAAAGTGTCGGCGCCGTTGGCCAGCGCAAACAGTTGGTGGCCTAAGCAGATGCCAAACATCGGAATGTGCCCTTCCACGCCGCGGATCATGTCCAAAGCGCCTGGCACGTCTTTGGGATCGCCAGGGCCGTTGGTCAGCATCACCCCGTCCGGATTCAGCTCGAGGATCTCGCTGGCCGTAATGGTCGGCGGTACCACGGTCACATTGCACTCGCGCTTGGAAAGCTCGCGCAGGATGCTGTGCTTTAGTCCGAAGTCCACCACCACGATGTCCTTGCCGGTGCCCGGTGCCGGGTAGGCCTGGGTCGTTGCGACCTGGGCAACCTGGTTTTTCGGCAGGACCAGCGCTCGCAGCTGATCGAACGCGTGCTCATCGGCCGCGTCAACGATGCTGGCCTTCATCGTCCCAGCCTCGCGCAGGCGCTTGGTCAACGCCCGTGTGTCGATGCCGGCAATGCCGGGGATGTGCTTGCGCCGCAAAAATTCGTCAAGGGTCATCTGCGCGCGCCAGTTGCCAGTGACACGGGCGGCCTCGTGCACCACCACCCCTTTGGCGGTCGGGTTAATACTTTCGTAGTCGTCCCGGTTGATGCCGGCGTTGCCGATCAACGGATACGTAAAGGTGATGATCTGCCCGTTGTAGCTTTGGTCGGTGATAGTTTCCTGGTAGCCGCTCATCCCGGTGTTAAACACGATTTCGCCGGTAGTGACCGTTTCGGCACCAAACCCTTCCCCAGGAAAAACTGAGCCGTCTTCAAGGATCAAATAGCGTTTCACTGGTTCTCCTCCTTGTATGCGATTTGCCCATCGGCCAGCGTATAAAGCACCTGGCCAGAGACTTCGCGCCCGATGAACGGACTGTTGCGCCCCTTCGACAACCACGTGTTGGCATCGATCTTGTACTGCTTGTTCAAATCGATGATCGTCAGGTCAGCGGGTTGACCGATGCCGATGCTGCCGGCGGGCAACCCAAACGCCTTGGCGGGGTTTGTGCTCATCCACTCAATCAGCTGGTCGAGCGTGAAGCGCCCGCTTTTGACCAGGCTGGTGTAAAGCAGCGCGAAGGCCGTTTCGCTGCCAACGATGCCAAAGGCGGCCGTGCTGAAGTCTCCTGCCTTGTCCGCTGCCGTGTGCGGCGCATGGTCGGTGGCGATCATGTCGATGGTGCCGTCTTCCAGCCCATCGATCAGCGCCATGCGGTCCATTTCGGCCCGCAGCGGCGGGTTCATTTTGTAGTTCGGATCGTTGGCTGGAATGTGTTCGTAGTCCAGCAGCAGGTGGTGCGGCGTGGCCTCGGCGGTGACGTTAACCCCGCGCGCCTTGGCGTCGCGGATCAGCTCGACGCTTTGCTTGGTCGAAACGTGGCAGGCGTGATAGTGCACGCCGGTCGCTTCGGCCAGCGTCAGGTCGCGGGCCAGCTGGGCGGATTCGCTGACGTGGTTGATGCCTGGCAGCCCAAAGGCGTTGGCTTTGGTACCCGTGCTGATCACACCGCCGGCCATCAGCCCGTCGTCCTGAATGTGGGCGACAATCGGCGCGTCAACTTTTGCGGCCGCCTGCATGGCCTGGTACATCGTGGCCGCGTCCTGGATGCCGACCCCGTCGTTGGAAAAGCCCAGCGCACCAGCGTCTTTCAGGGCCTGGTAATCATCGATTTCATTGGAGTGCAGCCCCTTCGTAATCGCCGCAAACTGCTCAACGTGAATCTTGGCGTCGCTGTGGTTTTTCTTGATCAGCTGGCGCAGGTCGATGACGTTGTCCGGCACCGGGTTCAGGTTGGGCATGGCGACCACGGTGGTGAAGCCGCCGTGCGCGGCCGCGGCCGCGCCGGTTTTAATGGTTTCCTTTTGCTCAAAGCCCGGTTCGCGAAAATGCACGTGCACGTCGACGAGTCCAGGCAGGACCGCATTGTTCTGGGCGTCAATGATGGTGGCGTCAGCCGGTGCAAACAGGTGCCGGCCGAGCGCGCTGATTTTGCCGTCTGCAATCAGGATGTCCCCAGTGAAGGACTGTGGGCCCATCACCTTGGCGTTTTTAATCAGTGTATGCATGATGACCTCCTACTTTCCGCATACCAGTTCCAGCATGGCCATGCGCATGAACACGCCGTTGTGCATCTGCTTAAAGATCCGCGACCGTTCGGCCAAAACCAGGTCAGAGGCGAGCTCGACGCCGCGGTTGACCGGCGCCGGATGCATGATGATGGCGCCGGGCTTCATCTGGTCGTAGCGCGCCTGGTTAATGCCGAAGCGTTCATGGTAAGACTCAGCAGAAAATTCCGCCTTTTCTGCTGGGGTCAGGCGCTCCAGCTGAACCCGCAGCAACATCAAGACGTCGACCTGCGGAATCAGGTCATCCAGCGGCACATAGTCACCGTACTGCTCAAAGTCCTTGGTGTACCAAGTTTTCGGCCCGGAAAAACTGACAGTGGCGCCCAGCTGCGTCAGCATGGCCATGTCCGACCGCGCCACCCGGGAGTGGGCTAAGTCACCGACGATGCCGACGTGCAGGCCCTTGAAGTGCCCGAACTCCTCGCGAATGGTCATCAGGTCCAGCATCATTTGACTCGGGTGCTGGCCGGCCCCGTCGCCGGCGTTGACAATGTGCAGCGGCACATTGGCTTCGATCAACGGCTGGTAGTAGTTGTCCTGAGAATGGCGGATCACCGCGACTTGAATGCCAATCGCGGCAAGCGCCCGCAGTGTGTCCTCCAGGCTTTCGCCCTTGGTGACAGAGCTATGGCCGGGATCAAACGGGATCACCGTCATGCCCAGTTTGCGCTCGGCCATTTCAAAACTGGTGTGCGTGCGCGTGCTGTTTTCAAAGAATAGATTGGCCGCGTAGTACGGCGTTGCGACTGCCGGCGTGGCCCCCTGCTTGAAGGCCTCGGCTCGATCGATCAGGCTTTCGGCAAGTTCAGGGGTGACTTGGGTTTCCGAAACAAAATGCTCAAAGTTTTTTAGCATCGACAGGTTCCTCCTCGTTGGCTGCTTGCTGCGGCAGAATGAAGTTCAACAAAATGCCGATCACGGTGGCGATGGCCAGCCCCGAGAAGGTGTAGCCGGCGAATTGCAGGCTGGCGTTGCCGATCCCGATGACCAGGATAGTCGAGCCGATCATGAGGTTGCGTTTCTTATTAAAATCGACCTTGTTGTCGATCAGGACCTTGAGCCCGTTGCTGGCGATGACGCCGAACAGCAGAAATGAGATGCCGCCGATGACCGGACTTGGAATGGTGCGGATCAAGGCGCTGAGCTTGCCGATGAAGGCGAAGAGCACCGCGAACATGCCAGCGCCGGCCAGCACGTACACACTGTGGACCTTGGTCATCGCCATGACCCCGATGTTTTCACCGTATGAGGTGACTGGCGGGCCGCCGACGAACCCGGCGATGATGGAGGCTGTGCCGTCTCCGGCCAGCGTGTGGTTCAGGCCAGGATCCTTGAAGAAGTTGCGGTGAGTCATTTCATCGAGCACCATGATGTGCCCCATGTGCTCCGTCATCGTGACGAAGGCGATTGGCGCCATCGAGAGCACCGCGCCCCAGTAAAACTTGGGCTGGTACGTGAGAAACGGAATTTGAAACGCCGGCAGTGAGAACCACTTGGCCTGCATGACCGGCGTGAAGTCCACGATGCCGAACAGCAAGGCGATGACATAGCCGGTGATCAGCCCCAGCAGAATCGGCAGCAGGCTGATGAACTTCTTCAAGTACATGTTGTAAATGATCGTGAAGGCCAACGTCAGCATGGCGACGGCAAAGTAGCGGATGTCGTACACGCTCTTGGTCGCGGACACGGCGCGCATGGTGGCGTCGGTCGCGGCAGTGCCGGCCAGACTCAGGCCGATGACCATGACGATCGGCCCCACCACGATCGGCGGCAGCGCCTTATCGATCCAGGCGGATCCGGCGAAGTTCACGATTAAGGCGACGATCAGGTACACGCACCCGACGGCGATAGTGCCCTGCGCGATGCCCGGGTAGCCGGTGGTTTTCATCAGCGACTGCATCACCACGATGAAGGAGAAACTGGAGCCCATGTAGGCTGGAATCTTGCCGCGCGTGATCAGGATGTAAATCAGCGTGCCGACCCCGCTGGAAAACAGCGCAATGCTGGGATCCAGGCCAACCAGGATCGGCACCAGCACCGTGGAGCCGAACATGGCGAACAAGTGCTGGATGGACAGGCCCACCCACTGACCGAAGCCAGGTTTATCGTGAATGTCTAAAACTGCGTCATCATCATGAAATTTGGCCATGCTATGCCTCCAGCTGGGCGATGCTGATGCCGTCCTGCCCGTCAATTTCCTTTACTTGCACGTTAATTTCCTCGTGGCGGGAAGTCGGAATGTTTTTGCCGACAAAATCTGGCCGGATCGGCAGCTCGCGGTGGCCGCGATCGACCAGGACGGCCAGGCTGATCTGGCGCGGCCGGCCCTGATCCATCAAGGCGTCCAGCGCGGCGCGAATCGTGCGGCCGGTGAAAATGACGTCGTCAACCAGGATGACATGCTTGTTGGTGATTGATACCGGCAGGTCTGAGCCCTTCACGTCCGGCTGCATCCGGTAGTCGGCGGTGTGCACGTCGTCGCGATACAGGCGAATGTCGAGGTCGCCGACCGGCACAGCCAAGTTTTCCAACTGATTCAAGCGCGCGGCGATCCGGTTGGCCAGGTACACCCCGCGGGTTTTGATTCCCACGATGACCAGATCGGACAGATCCTTGTTCTGCTCGATGATTTCGTACGAGATGCGCGTCAACGCACGCTGCATGGTCACTGCATCCACTACTTGTTTTGCCATAATGATCCCCTTTTCTGCACGAAAAAGCCGCCTGCCATATCCAGTTCGGGTATAGAAGGCGGCTTTTGGCCGAAAATTTCGTTTGCCGCAGCAAACACGTGCCCTTCCAAGCCTCTCTGGACTTAGTTAAAGGTGCTTTATCAAGTTGTTCTCAGTCTAGCGAACGCGCCTGGTCTTGTCAATCCCAGCGCGCAGATCCGCCAAAGTTTTTTGAAACAGCGCTGGCGGCTCAACGGAAAATTCCATGAATTTGCCGGTTGTCGGATGAACGAACCCCAGCGTGCGGGCGTGCAGGAACTGACCTGCACCCGGCAGCGTGACCCGCGGGCCGTACAGCGGGTCGCCGGCCAGCGGGTGGTGAATCGAAGCCATGTGCACGCGGATCTGGTGGGTGCGCCCGGTTTCCAGCACGCACTTGATCAGCGCGTAGTGGGGAAACTGCTCCAGCACCTGGTAATGCGTGACTGCGCGCCGCCCACCTGGCACGATGGCCTGGCGTTTGCGGTCCTTGGGGTCTCTGGCCAGCGGTGCGTCGATGGTGCCTTGTTCGTCGCGAAACGCGCCGTGGACAATCGCCCAGTACTCACGCTTGGTCGTCTTGGCCTTCAGCTGGGCGGACAGGCTGACTTGCGCCTGCGCCGTTTTGGCGACCATGAGCAGCCCGCTGGTGTCCTTGTCAATGCGGTGCACGATGCCAGGCCGCAGCACGTCGTTAATGCCGGGAAAACTGGTGTGAAACAGCAGCCCGTTGACCAAGGTCCCATCGGGGTGGCCGGGGGCAGGATGCACGACCATGCCTTGCGGTTTGTTGACCACAATCACTTGGTCGTCTTCGTAAATGATGTCCAGTGGCATGTCCTGCGGGACAGCTTCAAGCGGTTTGGGTTTGGGGGGATCAAGCCGGATCACGTCGCCGGTGCTCACCTGCTCTTTACCCTTGGCCGCCTTGCCATTCACCGTCACCAGCCCGGCGGCCAGCCATTTTTGCGCCTGCGAGCGGGAGATGTCCGAAAAATTGTCGGCGATCACCTTGTCCAGCCGGCCGCGTTGCGTCGTGATGGTCAATTCTAGCGTGATTTTTCCCCTTTTCCATCGATGAACAACAGGTAAATGACCACCATGACGACGCCGACGGTCAGGCAAGCATCCGCCACATTAAAAATAGCGAAATTCATGAACGTGGTTTCGAACATGTCCGTGACCGAGCCAAAGCGCACGCGGTCGATGAAGTTGCCAATGGTGCCGGCAAGGATCAGCGCCAGCGCAAGTTTGTAGAACCGGCTGCGACCGGCATCGCGCCAGAGCCAGTACACGACGATCAAAGAAACCACTGTGATCAGGTAAAAGAACCACTGCTGGCCGCGCAGCATTGAAAAGGCGGCACCGTCATTTTGCAGGTGGGTCAGCGCAAGGCCAGGCAGAAACGCGACGGTTTCCCCCACTGCGAGGTGGGCGACGACCCACGCTTTGACCACTTGATCGACGACTACTAAGGCCGCTGCCAGTAACAGATATAAAACCATATTCTCTCCTTGTTAGAACAACCCTGAGATTACACCGTCGTCCGAGACATCCATGTTCAAGGCCGCGGGCTGTTTGGGCAGCCCCGGCATGGTGAGCACGGTGCCGGTCATCACGACTAGGAACCCGGCGCCGAGCCGCGGGGTCACGTCGCGGACGTTAATGGTGAAGCCAGATGGCGCGCCTAACGCCTTGGCATTATCGGAAAAGCTGTACTGGGTCTTGGCCATGCAGATTGGCAGGTCAGACCAACCATTTTTGGTGATGGTCCGCAGCGCCAACTCCGCCTTGTGATCATAGTCGACACTGGCGCCGCCGTAAATTTGGGTGACGATCGTGTTGATCTTATCTTTAACCGCATCGGTATTGGCGTAAAGCGGCCGGAAGTCAGCCGGCTGCTTGAGCACGGCGAGCAGCGCATCAGCCAACGCTAGGCCACCCTGGCCGCCTTTGCCCCAAACGTCGGCGGGAATGGCAGTCGTACCTTCTTGCTCACAAAGCTCAACCAGCCGGTTGATTTCGGCCGGCGTGTCCGATGTAAACTGGTTGATGCCGACGATGACGGGAACCCCGTAGCGTTTCATGTTGTGTATGTGGCGCTTGAGGTTGGCAAAGCCGCTTTCCAGCGCGGCAAGATCTTCCGTTTTGAGGTCTGCCAGCTTCTGACCGCCGTTGTACTTGAGCGCGCGCACGGTCGCCACAATCACGACCGCATCAGGCGTTTTGCCCAGCGCCGGGGCGGTAATGTCCATAAACTTTTCGCCGCCCAGATCGGCCCCAAAACCGGCCTCGGTCAGTGCAATGTCGCCCATTTCAAGCGCCGCCCGCGTCGCGATGATCGAATTGCACCCGTGGGCAATGTTGGCAAACGGGCCGCCGTGAATCAAGGCCGGCGTGTGTGCCAGCGTCTGCACCAGGTTTGGTTTGACCGCGTCCCTCAGCAGCATCGCGATCGCGCCCGTCACCCCGAGGTCATCAACGGTGACCGGCTTGCGGTCATAGGTGTAGCCGATGACAATTTTGGCGATGCGGCGCTTCAAGTCGCCAAGACCATCTGCCAAGCACAAAATCGCCATCAGTTCGCTCGCAACGGTGATGTCAAACTCGGTTTCACGCGGCACCCCTGAGGTAACGCCGCCCAGGCCGATGGTGACGTGGCGCAGTGCGCGGTCGTTGATGTCCAGGACGCGGCGCCACTGGATGCGGCGCGGATCCAAGTTCAGCTGGTTGCCCTGCTGCAGGTGGTTGTCGATCAGCGCCGCCAGCGTGTCGACTGCAGTGGTCAGCGCGTGCATGTCACCGGTGAAGTGCAGGTTGATGTCTTCCATCGGCACCACCTGGGAGTAGCCGCCCCCGGTGGCGCCGCCCTTCATGCCCATGACCGGGCCCAGCGAGGGTTCGCGCAGCGCGATCACCGCGTTTTGCTGACGCAGGCGCAGCGCGTCGCCTAACCCGATGGTCACGGTGGACTTGCCTTCCCCGGCCGGGGTCGGGTTGATCGAGGTGACCAGCACCAGCTTGCCCAAGGGCTTGCTTTTGAGCCGCTTCATCGCGGCAAGCGTCAATTTGGCCTTGCTGCGTCCGTAAGGCTCGAGCTCGTCTGGGGTGAGGCCGACCATAGCGCCGATCTCCTCGATCGGCTTCATTTCACTTTGTTCGTTTGCCTGCGCAATTTCGATGTCTGACACGACTAACCCCTTTCTGGCAGCACGGCTGCCAATGCCTGCTTGAGTGCGTCATTATGGCCAAAATGAATAAACGTAATTTTACCGTAAGACCGCGTCACCAGTGTGCAAGTCTGCTTCTTCCAGGCCACCGCCGTCACGTCTTCAGGTGCGATCTGCAGTGAGTTGCCAGGTAAAAGTCGGCGCAGCGTGACGCGGCCAGCGCCGACCACCAGGCGGGAGCGTTGAATCTGCAACGCCGCGAGCGCCAGCACGACCACCAGGAGCGCGGCAGCCGGCCAGCTGACCGGCCCGTAGCCGATGAGTTCCATTTGCAAGACCACGGCAAAACTCACGCCGATCATGATGAAGGCCCAAAACATGGTAAAATCGAGCCAGCCCGGTTGAACGTAAAATCGGTTTTTCACACAGCCACTTCCTTAAGGAGAACGATGAATAAACTATACACAGATGCAGCGACAAAAGGCAATATTGGACTCGGCGGGATCGGTATTTTGATCATCGCCGAAGGGCAGCAGGATCAGACCCACTTACCGCTTCCCGAAATGAGCAATCATGAGGCGGAGTTTGAGGCCGCCATTGCCGGCTTCAGGCGCCTGCTGGCCTTGGGCCTGACTGGTCCGGTCACCTTTTACAGTGATTCTAAGCTCGTAATCGAGGCGCTGGATAAGCATTACGCCAAGCACTATGGTGATTATGTCACAGAATTGACCGCCTTGACCAAGCAATTCTCGTGGGTCTTGTGGCAGTGGGTCCCTGACCACGCCAACCGTGGGGCCCACATGCTGGCCCAGCAAGGGCTGCATGAGGCGGAAGCGGCCGCACGGTAGGCCCACTCGTGGCACTACGCCTGACTGCTTCTATATAATGAAGTCACAGGGCGATGCAGGTTGTCCTTTACCTGCGGACGTGGCAAAATTGGCCACAGACGAGGTCCGGCGGCTTGCCGGGCGATCAATCGATTAAAGGCGGTGCGTGCATGTCTCTTCTTACAATCATCATTTTACTGGTGCTGCTGCTCAACACCATTGCAGCCATTTTCACCGTGCTCCGGTCGGTGCGCGATATTTCCACGACCTGGGCTTGGCTTTTGGTGCTGATTTTTCTGCCGGTGATCGGGTTTGGCATTTACCTGTTTGCTGGCCGCGGCCTCTCGACCAAAAAGGTGCACGCGATCCAAACCGAGTACCGACGCGGGACCAAGGCCTTTGTGGCGATGCAAAAGCACGCCAACACCCACGGCCGCCTGCTGCCGGCCGCGGTGACCTCAACGGCCGCCAAGGAGCTGACCACCTTGTTTCTTAACACGGCCAGCGCGCCGGTGCTGGGGGATAACTCAGTCGACCTGTTCTTCGACGGCAAAAAAAAGTTTGCCAAGCTTTTTGAAGACATCGAAGCGGCGACGGACCACGTCTTTGTGGAGTATTACACCTTTTACAACGACGAGCTGGGCAACCAGTTCCGGGACCTGTTGATCAAGAAAGCCAAGCAAGGCGTCAAGGTCCTGGTCCTTTACGACGCCTGGGGTTCCCTTGGCGCAAACAAAAAGTTCTGGGCGCCGCTGTTGGCCGCTGGGGCCAAGGCGGAAGCCTACTTTTCCTCGCAGCACCTCATCACCGATTTTCGGCTGAACTACCGGCTGCACCGCAAAATCGTTGTGATCGACGACGACATCGGCTTCATCGGCGGCTTTAACGTCGGCGACCAGTACGTGTCCCGCAAAAAGAAATTCGGGTTCTGGCGCGACACGCACCTGCGCATTCGCGGCAATACGGTGTACGCGCTGAAGGTGCAGTTTCTGATGGACTGGAATGCGACCGTGCCGGATGATCAGGCCGAGCCTTACGACATCGATGTCGCGCCGCTGTCGCCGGAAAATCTGGCGACGCGCCACATTCACCTGGGGAGCGCGCCGATGCAAATCGTCGCCAGCGGCCCAGATTCCTCCGCGCAGCAGATCAAGTACGGCTATGTGAAGATGATCGCCAGCGCGACCAAGTCGATTCGCCTGCAGACGCCGTACCTGATCCCCGACGACACGGCCATGGACGCGCTGATCACCGCCGCCTTGGCCGGCATCGACGTCCAGGTGATGGTGCCGGACATGCCCGATCACCCCTTTATCTTCCGGGCGACCCAGTACTACGCCAATTACCTGAGCCGCTACGGGATTAAGATCTACCACTACCAAAACGGCTTCCTGCACGCCAAGACCCTGGTGATCGACGATGTGGTCGCCAGTGTCGGCTCAGCCAACTTCGATATTCGCTCGTTTAAGCTGAATTTTGAAGTCAACGCGTTTATCTACGACGCCAAAATTGCTGAGCAGCTGACGGCGGCGTTTGATGAGGACTTGAAGCACAGTCAGCTGCTGACGCCGGCGCTGATCAAGAGTCAAGGCCACTGGCTGCGATTCAAGCAGTATTTCTCACGGCTTCTCTCCCCTGTGCTGTAACCAATCAGAGAGCAAAAAACGTGTCTCTTATTCAATTTCCAAAGTACGCCAGCGCCCCTGGGTCGCGATTCTAAGACGAATCGCAGCTCAGGGGCGCTTGTGTTTCGGACTAAACGTGTATATCTCTCAGTCTGGTTTATTTGACCCATTTATCAAATGCTTCCGGACGCTTGCGCAACGTCTCCAAAGCCGCCTTGACCATTTCGTCGTGGCGGGCCTTCAGTTCGTCGCCTTCCAGGTGATAGCGATCGATCAAATACCCCGTGGCAAGGTCTTCAACGCTTCGCCGCTCCAGGCCCCCATCTTTGAACAGGGCATCGACCCCTTCCAAGCCATTTTTAGTGGCTTCGATCAGGGTTTTCGCGAGGTCGCGGCTTTTGATTCCGTGCTTGCTGGCGTAATCGATGAGGCCATCCACCATGTCGACAGCGGCAGCTTCGTCCGCTTTTTTGTCATCACTCATGTTTTCACCTCCGATACCTTGTGTCTTTATTATAGGTCAATGGCCGGACCCTGAGAAACTTACAAAAAAATAGTGTCCAAAGGCTATTTTTATTTGGACAGTCGCGGTATACTAAACGTACAAAACCTTTAACACCACACCTTGAGGCCTGAAAATCCGTTGGCCACAAGATGTGGTGTTTTTGCTTGACCGCACCCCCAACATTGAGTATGATAGTCCCATAAGATAACAAGAAAGAGTGATTGATATGAGCAATATTACATTGTTTACCAAGAACGGCTGCCCGCAGTGCCGCATGACGAAGAACTACCTGCGGACCCACAACATTCAATTCACCGAACACAACATTAACGAAGAGCCTCAATACATCAGCTACTTGAAAGATAAAGGCTTCCAGGCTGTGCCGGTCCTTGAGGCTGACGGATTGCAATCCTTCTACGGGTTCCGCCCAGAAGCATTGAAGCAGCTGGCTGGCTAATCGGCCAGCTTTTTTCATCTCCCTAACTTTGTGAAAGTGGTGACATTATGGCATTAAGCACGCTGAAACCAGAAGACGTTTCATACTACGCCTTGAATAATGAGATCAACATCCCCGTTGATGGCCAGATTCCGCTGGCCAAAGATAAGCAGGCCCTGGCGGCCTTTCTTGAAGAGAATGTGACGCCAAACACCAAACATTTCGCCTCCCTTCAGGACAGGCTCGACTACTTGGTCAAAAACAAGTACTACGAAAAGGCCATGCTGGATAAATACAGTCCAGCCTTCCTGGAAAAGATCAACGATTTTCTGACCAACGCCGGGTTCCAATTCAAGTCCTTCATGGCGGCGTACAAGTTTTACGCCCAATACGCCTTGAAGACGGATGACAACCAGTACTACTTGGAAGACTTCAAAGACCGCGTCTTTTCGAATGCCCTGTACTTTGCGGATGGCAACGAAGACTTGGCGATGGCCCTGGCGGATGAAATGATCCACCAGCGCTACCAGCCGGCCACCCCGTCGTTCCTGAACGCCGGCCGCTTGCGCCGCGGTGAATTGGTTTCCTGTTTCTTGCTGCAGATCGCCGATGATATGAACTCCATCGGCCGCGCCGTGAACTCAGCGCTGGAGCTTTCCCGCATTGGCGGCGGGGTCGGCTTGACCCTGTCGAACCTGCGCGAAGCCGGGGCCCCGATCAAGGGCATCGAAGGCGCAGCCAGCGGTGTGCTGCCAGTCATGAAGCTGCTGGAAGACAGCTTTTCCTATTCTAACCAGCTGGGCCAGCGCCAAGGGGCCGGGGTCGTTTACCTGAACGTCTTCCACCCAGACATCATTAGCTTCCTGGGCGCCAAGAAGGAAAACGCCGACGAAAAGTACCGCGTCAAGACCCTGA
Source organism: Lacticaseibacillus sp. 866-1 (assembly GCF_016861825.1). Taxonomy (NCBI): domain Bacteria; kingdom Bacillati; phylum Bacillota; class Bacilli; order Lactobacillales; family Lactobacillaceae; genus Lacticaseibacillus; species Lacticaseibacillus sp. 866-1. The sequence goes on from NZ_BOLU01000002.1 coordinate 55,106, forward strand.
GCCTCGGCGTGATCGTACCAGACAAGTATTACGAACTGGTTGCCGCAGACGCTGACATGTACCTGTTCTCCCCTTACTCCGTGGAGCGCGAGTACGGCCAGCCATTCTCCTACGTTGACATCAGCAAGGAATACGACAACATGGTCGCCAACCCCAAGATCAAGAAGTACAAGATCAAGGCCCGCGACCTGGAAAACGAAATTTCTAAGCTCCAGCAGGAATCCGGCTACCCGTACATCGTTAACATTGATACCGCTAACGACGCCAGCCCGATCGCCGGCAAGATCATCATGTCCAACCTGTGCTCGGAAATCATGCAGGTGCAAACGCCAAGCGTGATCAACAACAAGCAGGAATACGACGTGATGGGCACCGATGTTTCCTGCAACCTGGGTTCAACTAACATTCCGAACCTCATGAAGAGCCAGGACTTCGGCAAGAGTGTTGAGGCCATGGTGCGCGCGTTGACCTATGTCACCGACAGCAGCAACATCGATGTCGTGCCGTCGGTTCAACACGGCAACCACCTCGCCCACTCCATCGGCCTGGGCGCAATGGGCCTGCACACCTACTTTGCCTTGAACCACATGCAGTATGGGGACGAGGAGTCGCTCGACTTCACCAACATCTACTTCCTGCTGCTCAACTATTACACCCTGAAGGCGTCGAACAAGATCGCCGCAGAGCGCGGTGAGACCTTCCACAACTTCAAGGCCAGCAAGTACGCCGATGGCTCGTATTTCGACAAGTACGTCAACCAGACCTGGGCGCCGAAGACCGCAAAGGTTCAGGAGCTGTTCAAAAACGTGAAAATCCCGACGCAGCAGGATTGGGCTGATCTAAAAGCCGCGGTCATGAAGGATGGTTTGTATCACCAGAACCGTCTTGCTGTCGCCCCGAACGGCTCGATCTCTTACATCAACGACACCAGCGCCTCCTTGCAGCCGATCGTCAACCGCATTGAGGACCGCCAGGAAAAGAAAATCGGGACGATCTACTATCCCGCTCCTGGCCTTTCCAACGACACGATGCCTTATTACAAGAGTGCCTACGACATCGACATGCGCAAGGAAATCGACGTTTACGCCGAGGCCCAGCAGCACGTTGACCAAAGCATGTCCCTCACCTTGTTCATGCGCTCCACGATTCCAGAAGGCATGTACCCATGGAAAAAGGGTCGCACCAACAAGATGACCACGCGCGATTTGAACATTCTGCGCAACTACGCACACCACAAGGGCATCAAGTCGATTTACTACATCCGGACTTACACGGATGACCAGGAAGAAATCGGTTCGAACGCTTGCGAATCTTGCTCGATTTAAACCGCAGCGGGCATGGCTTGGCCCTGCCTTTTGCGAGTCTTGCGGCAAACAATTTTAAGGAGTGGCAAAATGGCTGAAAAGCAGTACATTGCGATCAATTGGAACGACATTGAAGACCAGATCGACAAGGCGACCTGGGAAAAGCTGACCGAGCAGTTTTGGCTCGATACCCGGATCCCGGTGTCAAACGACCTGGATGACTGGCGCACCTTGAGCTCAGACGAGCAGTGGGTCGTCGGCCATGTTTTTGGCGGCCTCACGCTGCTGGATACCCTGCAAAGCCAGGACGGCATGCGCAGCTTGATGGACAATATTCGCACCCAGCAGGAGCGCGCGGTGCTGAACAACATCCAGTTCATGGAGTCCGTGCACGCAAAGTCCTACTCGACGATTTTTTCCACGCTGAATACCCCGGCAGAAATCGATGAGATCTTTGACTGGACCAACTCCAACAAACACCTGCAGTACAAGGCCAACAAGATCAACGACATCTATCACAACGGTTCGCCGCTGGAGAAAAAGGTCGCATCAGTCTTCCTGGAAACCTTCCTGTTCTACTCCGGCTTCTTCACCCCGCTTTACTACCTGGGCAACAACAAGTTGACCAACGTTGCAGAGATCATCAAGCTGATCATTCGCGACGAGTCCGTTCACGGAACCTACATCGGCTACAAGTTCCAACTTGGCTTTAACGAGCTCTCAGAAGACGAGCAAAGCAAAATGAAGGACTGGATGTACGATCTGCTGTACGACCTCTACGCCAACGAGGAAGGCTACACCAACGACTTGTACGCCAAGACCGACTGGACCGATGAAGTCCTCACCTTCCTGCGCTACAACGCCAACAAGGCGCTGATGAATCTGGGTCAGGATCCCCTGTTCCCAGACACCGCCGAGGATGTGAACCCGATCGTCATGAACGGGATCTCCACCTCCACGTCGAACCACGACTTCTTCTCCCAGGTCGGCAACGGCTACCGTTTGGGCGAAGTCGAAGCCATGAGCGACGACGACTACAAGTTCTAGGCCAAAATAATAGCGCTGATCATCAAAAGTGATCAGCGCTATTTTTGTGCCTAGGCTAACCCAGGCGTCATGCTGGCCTGGTAAATGGCCGTGACCGCCGCTTCATCCAGCGGCAGGTAGGCATTGCCTAAACGCTTGGCAGCGGCTTGGGCCATTGGAGCGAAGTTCTTATCGTCCGCAATGCCCACTTCCGGCAGCGTCATGCCAAAGCCAAGGCTGGTGATCCAGCTCAGCGTCTTGGCAATCGCGTGGCCGGCAAGATCCGCTTCTTCGGCATCGGTCAGGTGCCAGACGTTGCGGCCAAACCGGGCAAACAGCGCCGTGGTCGTGGGATCAGACGTCAAGACGTAATGCATCCAGCGCGGGGTCAAAATCCCCAGCCCGACACCGTGCGTGATGTCGTAAAACGCGGAGAGCTCGTGCTCCATGGCATGACAGGACCAGCCGTTGCGGTTGCCCGCCCCCATTTCGCCGTTCAGCGCCGCGGTGGCGGTCCACATGAGGTTCTGACGCGCCGGCAGTGAATCCGGCTGCTTGATCGCCACTGGCGCCCATTTGATCACGCTGCGCATCAGCCCTTCGATCATGCCCTTGGTGGCGTCATTATCGGGTTCGCGATCAAAATACTGCTCACACAGGTGGCTGAAAATATCCATCGAACCGGCCGCGGTTTGCCGCGCCGGAACGGTGAAGGTCAACGTCGGGTCCATGAATGATACCGCCGGCGTGCGACTGCTGCGAGCCCCCAGTTTTTGCTTGGTCTCAGGATTGGAGATGACCGCGTTGATATTCATTTCGGTACCGGTGGCGGCAAGCGTCACGACGTCAACAATCGGCAGCTGCGGGGTGCTTTTGCCCAGCTCGCTGTCAAGCACCAAGTCCCACGGGTCGCCGGCGTAGTTCGCAGCCTCACCGATTACCTTGGATGCGTCAATGACCGAGCCGCCGCCGACGGCCAGGATCACCTGAATGTTGTTGGCCTTTGCCAGCTTCTTGCCGGCGCGCACGGAAGCGATTTTGGGATTGGGCGCGATGCCCGGCAGCTCCGTGACGTGCAGACCAGAAAGGGCCTTGATGACGCGGTCATACAGCCCACTGGCTTTAATTGAATGACCGCCGTAAACAAAGAGCACGCGGTCGCCGAACTGGCTGACCGCGGCTTTAAGGTCCGCCTCTTTGAGCGGGCCGAACCGCAAATCCGTTTGATTATTTAACCGAAAAGCTTGCATGATAAACCTCCAATACATTCTTTGGCAGGCGATGCTGTCCCCTTTACTGTGAGCCATCTGGGCCAGATTGACAAGCGGTCAGCGATACCGCACCCACCAGGTTTCCGCGTCTTGATGGGCCGCCAACACCAGCCAGCCCAGGTGCAGCCCCAAGCGCTGCGCCACCCCGGCAGAGCGGTGATTCGCCTCATCGCAGCCAATCAACACGCTTTGCGCCTCAAGCGGCCCGAACGCCAGCTGCATCAACGCGCGGGCCGCTTCGGTGGCAAACCCCTGCCCCCAGTACTCAGGCAAGAGCAGGTAGCCAATTTCCACCCCATCGATGGCTGGGTGCAAGTGGCACTCCACGGCGCCGAGAAACACGCCGTCTTGCTCGATCACCCATTTGCCCGCCGGCTGCCCCAGCCAGTAGCGGCGAATGTTGGCCCGAGCGGCGCTCAAGTCGGCAAACCGCAGCGTCCACTGATTGGCGCGCGGATCTTGACCGTTGGCGAGCAGCGACTTGGCATCGGTCAGCAAAAACGGCCGCAGCGTGAGCCGGGCCGTTTCCAGGTGCGAATATCGCGCCAAAATTTCCTCGTTTACCAAATGTGGACGCGCTTTTCAGGGGCGGTGTACATGCCATCGCCTGGCTTCACGTCAAAGGTCGAGTAAAATTCATCCAGGTTCTGCGGCTGCACATTCGCTCGCAACTTGTTCGGCGCGTGCACGTCGATCGACAAAATGAACTTGGCGTATTCCGGCCGGGACTTCTGACGCCAGACCCGGGCCCAGTTGGTGAAGAACGCCTTGAGGTCGGCATCGGGCTGATTCTGTGCGGTTTCCAAGGCTGCGGCCAAGCCGCCGGCATCCGCGATGTTTTCGGAGACAATCTGTTTGCCGTTGACCTTACCCGCCGGCGTTTCAAGCCCGTCGAACTCGTCGATCATCTGCTGGGTCAGTTCTTTGAAGTGGGCGTAGTCGGCTTCCTGCCACCAGTTCGTCATGTTGCCGTACTCGTCGAATTGGGCCCCGTTGTTGTCAAACCCGTGTGAAATTTCGTGGGCGATGACGGCCCCAATCCCGCCGTAGTTTTCACTGGCGGTTTGCTTCAAGGAGTAGAAAGGAGCCTGCAAAATGGCTGCTGGGAACGTGATGTCATTGCGCGACGGATCATAGCTGGCGTTGACCAGGTGCCCTGGCATGTTCCAGACGTTGCGGTCGACCGGCTTGGTCAGCTGCTCAACGTTGAAGGCATGCCGCGCCTCGGCGAGCTGGATCACATTTTCCAGCAGGCCTTGGTCGTCCTGCACATGCATGCGGTCGTATACTTCATTCGGGCGCTCCGGGTAGCCCATTTTCAGGACCATTTTGTCGAGCTTGACGATGGCCTTGTCTTTGGTGGACTGACTGAGCCAATCAGAGTTGGCGAGTCGGCGCTTGTAGGTCGCAATCATGTTCTCGACCAGCTGGGTCACATCCTGCTTGGCTTCTTCGCCGAAGTAGGTGCGACCGTAGTAGATGCCGACCGGTTCCGAGAAGACCCGGTTGGCCAGGCGGTAGGCGTGCTTGATCTGCTTTGGCGCTTCCGGATTGCCGGAGAGCGCACGACCGAACTTCCCGCCGAGCTGGCGCAGGTCTTCGCTCAGGTACCCGGTGTTGGAAACCAAGTCAGAGACATAGGCCCAGTGCTTGTACCGCTCAAACGTTGCCGCTGAGAACAGCTGCGTGAATTCCTTCAAGAAACGGGGATCGGCGACGATGATCGTGTCCGGCACTGCCGGCCAGGCGTCCTTAGCAAAACTGGCCAGGTCAAAATCACCGAGCTGGTCGGCAACTTCCTGGAAGGATTGCGGGTTGTAAGCCTTCGGGTAGTCTGCCCACTCTTCGCGCGTCTTTACGTGCTTGGCCAACTCGCGGTCAAACGCCAGCGCATCGTCCAGGTAGGCCGCCTGGTCTGCTTCGCTGAGATCCGTTTGCGCCAGAATTTCCTTGACCATGTCTGCCCAGACTTTGAGCAGCGCCTTGCCCTGTTCATTGTCTTCAGCGTAGTAAGGCACGTCAGGCAAAATGGTGGCCGGGCCGGTCAGCGTGATCTTGTTGACGCTGGTGTCCTTGAGGTCTGGTTCCGCATCCGTTTCAAACGGCATTGGGAACAGCGAGGCGGACAGGTCGGCGGCTTTGGCGTTGAACGCCGCGATGTCCGAAGTGTCGTTCAGCGGCACCAAGCGGTCCAGCGCCGGCTTGATACCGGCCTGGTCGCGAGCTTTGAAGTCCTTGGCCTTGTCGTAAAGCTTTACGGCCTCGGCAAAGTAGGCATCCGGCGCCTGCTTGCTGCCGTCGCTGACGCCGGCAAAGTCCGCCATCAGCTTCGCCTCGACGTCGTCTGCGAGGTCGTTAAAGCCGCCTGTCGCGGTCTTGTCTGGCGCAATTTCCGCCGTCTTTTCCCATTCGCCGTTGACGGCTTCGTACAAATCATCCTGGTATCGTGCTTCAGCCATTTTCTTGTCGCTCCCTTCGCCGGCTCTCACCAGCGTTTAATGTAATGCTAATTATAGCGCAAGCCCGGGTTGTTTTCACCTGTGTTGCGCACGTTGCACAAAAACGGCGGCACCACTGTGTGTGCCGCCGCCTTGTCAAGCCCAAGCGATTTTTGTGATCGCGTATTCCTGGACCCGCTTAGCGCCTTTTGGCGTTTCGATGATCACCGTGCTCCGCTCCTGATATGGTTTGACCGTCGCCGGGTGAATCTCGGCAATGATGCCCTTCAAGATTTTCTTATCGATGGTGTGGATCGACACCTTTCGCTTCGTCAGTAATGCGTCCTCCAGTAAGCCAATAATCTCAGTGGTGCGTTGCGCCATGAGCAAGAACCTCCTTTTGGGTGCTTTTGATAACGCTTTCAGTATACGCGTTATCCCCGCAAAAATCAGTAGCCGGCGGTCAAGTCGACGCGATTTTTGACGATCTGACCCGTGGCAGCCAAGGCCTCGAGGTTCGGTTTAAAAATTTGGTAAACCGCCTCACGCAGGTGTGGCACGGTGCCCGAAATATGAGGCGTGATCAGCACGCGCGGCTCCTGCCACAGCGGATCGGTGCTGGGCAGCGGTTCTTGCTCGAAGACGTCCAGCGCCGCCCCTGAGATGCGACCGGCGTGGAGCGCATTGCGCAGGGCCACCGTGTCAACGGTTTGACCGCGCCCAACATTGACGAACAGCGGCGCCTGCTTCAGCCCATTGAAGAAACTCACGTTGAAAAAGTGCTGCGTGGTGGCGGTCAGCGGCATCACATTGATCAGCACGTCGGCACTTTCCGCAAAAGCAGCGGCCTGTTCATCGGTGCCGACCTTCGCAAAGCCCTCGGCGGCGTTGCCGTGCCGGCTGATTCCCCACACCGTCATGCCCTGCTGGTTGAGCCGGCGGGCGATCACACGGCCGATGTGCCCGGTGCCAAAAATCACTGCCGTTTTGCCGGCTGGCAGCCACATTTCCGGCCGCCGGGCATCGTTGTCCCACTGCCGTGCAAATGGCACCAGGCCGCGGGCAAACGCCAACACCATGGCCAGGGTCGACTGCGCGATGGGTTCAGCGTGAATGCCGCTGGTGTTGGCCAGTTGAATGCCTTGCTGCTGGAACTGCGTCAATGGCAGGTAATCGACACCCGCTGACATGGCCTGAACAAATTTAACGTGATTCGGCCCGGCAATCAGCTCAGCGCCGACCGCGTCCCACCCTAATATCACGTCGATGTTTTCGGCTTGGTCTTTGGTGTAGGCAGCCTTTGAAATCACGTGCCAGTCCGGATGCTCAGCAAAATCATCGGCCGCGCTGCTTGGCAGCCCGTACAAAGCCAAAATATTCATTACGCGCTCCTTTTAATGGCGCCGCTGCGCCCAGAACTGGAAGTAATCCGTGCGAATCGTCCCGTTGTAGAGCTTGCGCCGCTTAGTCGCCTTTTGCCCAAAGGCTTTTTCAAACTCCAAGTCGGCAGTCAGAATGTAGCGGCTCCAGTTGGTCAGCCCGCCGTAGACCTGGCCCATTTCACGATACAGCGTGCGGGCCGCGTCCAGCTCGCCAAGCCGTTTCCCGTATGGCGGGTTGGCCACTAAGACCCCGTGCTGGTCGTTGTCGAGACGGTTATCCTTGACCGCTAGCTGCTTGAAGCGAACGGTTTGGCCCAAGCCCGCCTGCTTGGCATTTTCCTGGGCGATTTCAATCATTTTCGGATCGAGGTCGAACCCCTGGATGTCGAGTTCTCGGTCAAAGTCCGCCGCGTCCATTGCCTCATCCTTCACGTCCTGCAAAATTTGCGGATCCATGAAACTGAAGTTCTCAAACGCAAAATGCCGCTGCAGCCCGGGGGCGATATTCAGGCCCCACAGCGCCGCTTCGATTGGAATCGTGCCGGACCCCGTAGTCGGATCGACAAACGGCATGTCCGGGTGCCAGCTCGTCAGCATGACCAGCGCCGCCGCAAAGTTTTCCTTCAGCGGCGCTTCCCCTTTGGCGATTCGGTAGCCGCGCTTAAATAAGCTCGGCCCGGTCGTGTCGATGGTCAACGTCGCCACATCGCGCAGAATCGAAACTTCCAGCGGGTAAGTCTTCCCAGTTTCTGCCAGGCGGCCGCGCCGGTGGTAAACCGTCGCCAGTTTATCAACGATGGCTTTTTTAGTGATGGCCTGCACGTCAGGCTCGGAGTGCAGCTTCGAGCGCACGCTGCGGCCTTCCACTGGAAACGCAGCATCGAGCGGCAGGTACTGATCCCATGGCAACGCCTTAACGCCCTCAAACAACTCGTCAAAAGTGGTGGCAGTGAACTGGCCGACCACGATTTTCACGCGGTCAGCAGTGCGCAGCCATACATTGGCCTTGGCAATGGCCGTCTCGTCGCCCTGAAAGTACACTTTGCCGTTATCGGTTTGCTCGTCGAAGCCCAGGTCGCGGATCTCCCGCGCGGTCAAGGCTTCCAGACCGGAAGCCATGGTGGCCAGTAATTTATATTGCATAATAGTCTCCTTTTCTGTCGTTTCAATGTTACCCCAGAAAAGGGGCCGTGTCACCGGAAACGAATAGGTAAAACATGCGGCTTTGGTGGGTGCTTTTTGGACCGGGACTGATCGTGTTTTCTGGTCTTAACGGACAAAACCGCCAGCCCTTCGCCTGTTGATCTAATCGGGCTTTGGGTCGACAACGCCCGAGCGCTTAGCTGCTACGCATGTCAGCTTGTAGCTCGCAAAGCTCGAACAAGCTGATCAACGCCAGAGGCCTCACCGCCAAAAAGCGGCGGCAACGCCTCTGGCTTGGCTGCCTGTCCCCCTAAGTGCGCCAAGTCTTCGCACCTTACTTTAATCGGGCTACGGGCTCGCAACGCGGGAGTGGCTAGCTACGCACAAGCCCTCGCCGGCCAAAATCGCCGGCAATGCCTTGCGCTAGGCTAGCCATCCCGCTAAAACCGCCAGCCCTTCGCACCTTACATAATCGGGCTACGGGTTCGCAACGGGGAAGTGGCTAGCTACGCTCGAGGCCTCGCCGCGAAGAAGCGGCGGCAATGCCTCGAGCTAGGCTACCCATTCTCCTAAGTGCGCGACCCCTGCGCACCTTGCCTTTCGCACCTTACAAAAAAACAGCCCGGGGATACCCCGAGCCGCGCCTGTTTGCAGTTCTCTATAAGCCATGTTTTGTTCCAGCACCAAGTCAGGCCAAGGTGCCTTCAGTAATCATCTATCTCAGCTTTCGCTGTTAGGGCCATCGGTTCAATTTCCTAGGCCTTGCGCCCCTACCAAAGTTTGGGTTACTCGCTCGCGGGGTTTACCCGTTCCAGACTGGCGGTTTCCCGCCAGCATCGTCTCTGTGGCACTTTTCAGACCGACTCACGCATAGCCGAGGCCTTAGCGCTTTGGGTCGCCGTTACCGTAAACGGTACTCAGGCTTATTGGGCCTGACGCGAACACTCCAAGCATCGCAGCTTGGGCGGGCATGGACTTTCCTCACCAGACAAACGCCTGGCGCGATTACTCGAGAACTGCAAATGAATTCACAAATTTAGTACTGATCGATTCCAGACTGGTCGTCGTGCGTGCTTTGGCCGCCGTCGGAAATCTTGCTGCCAAAGACGTGACGCTCCAGATTGGAAAGCCGCTTCAAAATGTCGTAGTTGGTTGCAGTCGCACTGGGCTGCTGCGGTGTGGCCGCGGCCACGTTCTTCGAAACGGATAACTGCTTGGTCAGCTCGTCAACGCGACTGCGCAATCGCGCATTCTCCTCGCTGAGACGATCCAGCTCGGCGTTGTAGCTTTCGTAATCCTTGATGACTTGGTCGAGAAATTCATCGACCTCGTCAGGATCGTCACCGCGCATGACTTTTTTGAAATTCTTGTCCAAAATGGCCTTAGGGTCAAGTTGAACACTGAATGTATTTTCCTTGCTATCCATATCCAGCACCTCATTCGAAGACTTACTGAAACTATTGTATCATACCACTAATCGCATTAAAACTGCTCATTTGCCTGGTTTTCGGCCCAGTCGCGCGCAGCCTCTTCCAAGTCTTCCATCCCGATCAACGTCAGCGGATAAGCGCGCCGGCTGCTTTCCGCCTGCGCGCCTTGGTACGCAAACCGCGGCTTACCTTCAAAATCCGGGTCGTAAACCAACAGCGCGCCGTCCGTGTGATGCAGCATAAACTGTGTGTAACCTGAGAGCTGCCTTGGGTTTTGATATGGGGCGCTCGAGGTCGGCTGAGTGAAGTCGACTTGGGCCAGCAGCGTCTGAAGACGATTCTGATTGTCCTCATTCCACTGGTGCCCGAAATCGGCAAATGGCAGCATGACCGCCACCTTCAAGTCCGGATAATCCGGCTTCAGGCTGAGCGCCACTTGGGCACCCCACTGCTCGATGCCAAGCTCACCGCCGGTAATGACCCACTTCAGGCCGTCGTCCAAAAGTGGGATCAGTGCATTTTTTAAACTATACTTAATCACCGTGATCTTGGGGTCATCTTCCCCGTGAGTGCTTAGTTCCCACGAGCGATACCCAGTCAGCCAAAGGCGTGTCAGCATAACGGTTCCCTTCTCATTAGGTCACGACCGGCCAAGATTGATATAATGGCGCTAGGAGCGTGAACATATGGCTATTCATTACCCCAATGGTAAAGCATACGAGAGCGGCAAGCAAACCGCCGAGGACGCTGTCAATTACGGCGGTCGCGGCATGACGCTAGAAGCCGAACTCAATGCTAGCAATCAATATTATCGCGCGGCCAAACGTGCGGTCATTTATAAGAAACCAACCCCGATCCAGATTGTCAAAGTGGACTACCCCCAGCGCAGTCAGGCAGTGATCAAGGAGGCCTATTTTAAAACCCCTTCGACCACCGACTACAATGGCGTTTACCAGGGTTACTACGTCGATTTTGACGCCAAGGAGACCAAAAACAAGCAGAGTTTCCCGCTCAAGAATTTCCACCCGCACCAGATCAGGCATCTCAATGCCTGCCTGGACCAAGGCGGGATCTGTTTTGCGTTGATCCGCTTCGTGTCGCTGAACCGGCTGTTTGTCTACCCGGTCAGCGACTTGAACCACTGGTGGACCGAGAGCCTGAACAACGGGCGCAAGTCGATTCCGCTCAAGGCCATCGAGACGGCCGGCTTTGAGCTGCACCCCAAGCTCCAGCCGCTGATCCCTTACCTGGACGGCGTGGATTGGTTGATCAAAACGAAGAGAGGCACTCAAAATGGCTAATACACCATCACGCATGGCGCGCAAACAAGCACGCAAGCCGAAGAAAAAACGGCGCTGGCTCACGGTACTCAAAACTCTGCTGATCATCTTTGTGGTTGGCGTGGTCGCCGGCATCGGCCTGTTCGCCTATTATGCGTCCAGCGCACCCAAAGTGACGGAATCCGCCTTGAAATCTGGCGGCAGCTCCACCCTTTATGATAAATCAGGCAATGCGATCACCACCCTCGGCGTCGAAAGTCGCACTTATGTGAACGCCGATGAGATTCCCCAGACGCTGAAAGACGCCGTGGTCTCGATTGAAGACCGGCGTTTTTATCAAGAGCGCTGGGGCATCGACCCGATTCGCATCGCCAGCGCCGCGATGAACAACGTCGTCGGCCGAGTCACCGGCCGCGGCTCAGGTCTGCAAGGCGGGTCAACCTTGACCCAGCAGCTAATCAAGCTGTCTGTTTTTTCCACCAAGGCGTCTGACCAAACGCTGAAGCGCAAGGCGCAGGAAGCCTGGCTGGCCATCAAACTGGAGCAGTCATACAGCAAGGAACAGATTCTCGAGTTTTACATCAACAAAGTCTACATGGACAACGCGCAACGCGGCATGGGTACCGCGGCGAAGTACTACTTCAATAAGGATTTGAAGCAGCTCGACCTCGCCCAGATGGCGCTGCTTGCCGGTATGCCGCAGTCCCCCGCGGGCTACGACCCTTACCAGCACCCAGAAGCCGCCACCACGCGCCGCAATGAAGTGCTTTCCGCGATGGTGACGAACAAGAAAATCAGCCAGGCCCAGGCCGATGCGGCCAAAGCCCAGCCTGTCACCGACGGTCTGGTGCCGCAGAAGACGCAAACCACCAACACCGGCACCGATAAGGTCATCGACTCTTACCTCACCTCTGTCATTAAGGAAGTAAAGGCCAAAACTGGCGTCGATCCGTACAGCGAAAATCTCAAAATTTACACCAACATCGACATGAAGGCACAGCAACGGCTATACGATATCGTCAACACCGATAAGTATGTCCAGTTCCCGAATGACTCGCTGCAAACCGCTGTGACCATCACCAACCCGAACAACGGCAACGTCATCGCCCAAATTGGCGGCCGCAAGACTGGCGATGTCCGCCTGGCGTACAACCGGGCCACGCAAAATGACCGCAGCAACGGGTCGACCATGAAGCCGCTGCTCGACTACGGCCCGGCAATTGAGTACCTCAACTACTCCACCTACCAGCAAATGGAAGATGAACCATTCATGTGGCCGAATAGCACGGTATCAGTTAACAACATCGATCACCAGTTCTTGGGGCGGATTTCCATTCGGGAAGCCCTAGTCAAATCGCGGAACCCGGTCGCCGGCCGGACGCTGAAAGCGGTTGGCCTTTCCAGGGGACTGAACTTCCTGAAAGGCTTGGGCATCACGCTGCCAGAAAATCAGCGAGTTTACCCGAGTGCCATCGGGGCTTCGGTGACCACCGAGCAAGAAGCCGCCGCTTATTCCGCCTTTGCCAACGGCGGCACGTACTACAAGCCGACCTATGTCCGCAAAGTCGTTGACATGGAAGGCCGCACCACCAACTTCACCAGCAACGGTACGCGCGCGATGAAGGCAAGCACCGCCTACATGATCACCGACATGCTTAAAGGCGTGTTGACCAACGGGACCGGCGTTTACGCGAAGATCTCAGGGCTTCAAGAAGCCGGCAAAACAGGCACGTCAGACTATGGTCCTGAAGAACTGAAAACCAACCCCGCTTTGTCCGGGTTAGCCAAGGACATCTGGTTTACCGGCTACACCACGCAGCGCACCATGTCGATTTGGACCGGTTACGACAAACCGTTACAAAATGGCTTGGGCAACGGTTCCAACCTGATTGCCCAACAAATTTACAAAGCGATGATGAGTTACATGGTCGACAGTGAAAATCTGCCGAATAAGGACTGGACGAAGCCGAGTTCAGTCTTGGTCGAGCACATTCTGAAGGGATCCAACCCTGGCACTGCGGTCACCGGCAACACGGCAAACACGACGCGCGAATTGTACGTTCGCGGTCATGGGCCGTCAACTAAGACCGCTGTGGCAGATACGCCGTCAAGCTCGTCCAGCACCAGTTCAACTTCGAGCACGACTTCTAGCAGTGAATCCAGTTCGGTCAGTTCATCAAGTGAGCTGCCATCAAGCAGTTCAAGCAGCGCTGAAAGCAGCAGCGAGCCCAGTGTCAGCTCTTCGTCTGCCAGCGGCGGCTCGCCCGGGCCAGACGGTACCACGCCTCAGTGACGCCAGTAAGTGAATATGCAACGCGAAAGGCCTTGCCCAAACGGGCAAGGCCTTTCGTATGGTCTAAGCAGGAACGGTGACGAGCGTCGTTTTGATGTGGTGCTCTTCAAAGAGCTGCACGGCGTACGGGTCATTGCGGTAATCGTGCGCAAAATAGACGCGCGTGACACCGGCTTGGATCAGCGCCTTGGTGCAGTTGAGGCACGGGTAATAGGTCACATACAGCGCCGCCCCTCGCGTGGAGACCCCGTTTTCGGCGCACTGCAGGATGGCGTTCATTTCGGCGTGAAGGGTACGAATGCAGTGACCATCGCGCATCAGGTGCCCAGCGTCATCACAGTGCGGGTCGCCGGAGATGCTGCCGTTGTAGCCGGTGGCGATGATGCGATGGTCAACCACCAGCAGCGCCCCCACTGTCGCCCGCTCACAAGTGGAGCGCTGAGCCACAACAGTGGCCAGTTGCATGAAGTATTGGTCCCAAGATTCGCGGCGGACTTGCCGCGTTGAGGCAACAATTTGATCGGTCATGTTACTTACCTTCTTTCAGCGGGGAATAGTCGTCCTTGAATGCCTGCCAGGCAGGGTCGGCAGGCAACTGTGGGTGGCGCGCCGTGAGCCATTCCCGGCCCAGCCGGATCAGCCCGCGGTGCAGACGAATCCAGGTGCTCGGCGGCATCAGGTGTTCAAGGCGGGCCTGGATCTGGTCAGGGGTCGCTTTTTGCGGGGCAATGCCAAAGCCCTTGATGATCCGACTGACGTGCGTGTCAACGGCAATGCCGGGAATGCCAAACGCGTCGGTGCGGACCACGGTGGCGGTTTTGCGCCCGACCCCTGGCAAACTCGTCAGTTCGGCATAAGTCTGAGGTACGGTGCTGTCAAACCGCGCGACTAACTCAGCCGACAGCGCCTTGAGGTATTTTGCCTTGTTGTGGTAAAGGCCCAGCCGGTCGATTTTCGCTTCGATGGCGGGAATGGAGGCTGCTGCCATCGCGCTTGGCGTCGGGTACGCCGCAAACAGCGCCGGCGTGCAAGCATTGACCGCAACGTCCGTGGTTTGTGCAGACAGCATCACTGCCACCAAAATCTGGTAAGGGGTTTGCGCGTTCAACGTCGGCTGCGGATCTGGGTATAGTTTGAGCACCAGGCTCAGCAGTTCCTGAGCCCGGGCGTTGGTCATCCTGCTCATAGCCCTAAGTGCCTTTCCTGTTCAGCTTGTACCTGAGCCGGCGTGGTCAAATGTTTTTTCTCCCAGTTGATCAAGATGCGATCCATGTACCGCAACGAATAGGCCTGATTGAGCACGGCCTCACGCAGCGCGAGGTTGATCATGTCTGGCGCGTAGTGGTCGATCGTCAGCCAATCAGTGATGGTCTGCTGCTCGATTGGCGACAGCGGCCGGCCGAATTCAGCCTCGATTTGACTGAACACCTGCTGGTCCGGTGCCGCTGCTGGGGAAACCGGATGCCCGGAAGTGGGCTTTAGAACCGTATCCAAAAGCGGCGTCACGTCGTACTGATCCAGCGTGCGGCCACCCTGACCAGGCCGCTGCACCAGCTGGATGGCGTTTTTTTGAATCAGCGTTTCAATCACGGTGTACAGGTCTTGCTTTTTAAGCTTCGTCGCCGAGGCCAGCGCGCCAAGTTCAGGTGCTTCCTCGTGGTGCTGCCCCCAGTCAGCCAGAAACAGGTACACCACGAACTCCCGGTGCGTCAGCGTCGTCTCGCTAAAGTGCGCGAACAGCGCCTGCGACAGACTGGTCTGTCCGGCCGCCAGATAACTGCTTAAATCTGCCATGAAGATCCCCCTTTCTGAACAAAAAGGCCGGGCCTAAGCCCAGCCCAAGCATCACGGCTTTAAGCGGTTGATCATCCGTGGGAACGGAATTGATTCGCGCAGGTGATCCAAGTGGCAGATCCAGGTGATCGCCCGCTCGAAGCCCAGTCCGAACCCGGAATGCGGCACGCTGCCGTACTTGCGCAGATCCAAGTACCATTCGTACTCGGCCAGGTCCAGCCCCTTGGCCTCGATGGCCGCCTTCAGCTTGTCATAGTCGGTTTCACGCTCGGAGCCACCGATAATCTCGCCGTAACCTTCCGGGGCTAGCAAATCGGCGCAGACATACGTGTCCTCCCGTCCTTCTTCTGGCAGCATGTAAAACGGCTTGATGGCCTTCGGGTAGTTCAGGACAAACACCGGCTGCTCGAATTGCTCAGACAGGTAAGTTTCCTCAGGAGAGCCCAAATCGTCGCCCCATTTGGTGTCAAACCCGCCTTCCTGCAGCATTTCGATGGCCTTGTCGTAGCGAATTTTTGGATAAGGGGTTTTGGTATAACGCTTGAGAATTTCCGGATCACGGTCGATCAGCTTCAGTTCATAGGCGCAGTTGTCAAGAACGGACTGCACCAAGTACGCGATGTAGTTTTCCTGCACCCTCAGGCTTTCCTCTTGGTGCGTGAAGGCCATTTCAGGTTCGATCATCCAAAATTCCGTCAGGTGCCGGCGAGTCTTGCTCTTTTCCGCGCGGAAGACCGGGCCAAACGTGAAGACCTTGCCGTACGCCATGGCACCGGCTTCGGCGTAGAGCTGGCCGGACTGGCTCAGGTAGGCTTCCTGATCGAAGTAATCCGTCTCAAACAACTCGGTGGTTCCTTCCGGCGCGCTGCCGGTCAGAATTGGCGGATCCATCTTGATGAAGCCTTCCTGGTTGAAGAATTCGTATGTGGCCCGGACCATTTCGTTGCGAATCTGCTGAATCGCGAACTGGCGCTTGCTGCGCAGCCAAAGGTGGCGGTGATCAAGCAGAAATTCGATTCCGTGCTCCTTCGGGGTAATCGGGTAGTCTTCACTTTCCCCCACCACTTCGATGTCGTGCACTTCGATTTCGTAGCCAAAATGGCTGCGGGCATCCTCGTGGATCTCGCCAGTCAGCCACATGCTGGTTTCCTGCCGCATTTCTTTGGCGGTTTGGAACACCTCTTCGCTGACCTTATTCTTCAGCACGACTCCTTGGAAAAAGGCCGATCCATCACGCAGCTGCAGGAAAGCAATTTTCCCGCTGGAGCGTTTGTCCGTCAGCCAGGCCCCGATGCGGACTTCTTCGTTTACGTGATCCTTTGCGTCTTTGATGCGGATCTCTTGCGTCATTGGTTATTTCCCCTCACTAGTTATTTCCAACAAAATTTTCGATACGGCCAACCGCGTCAAGCAATGAGGCCTTATCCGTTGCGTAGCTCAGCCGCGCGTAGTCCGGCATGCCGAACGCGCGCCCTGGCACCAGTGCCACCCCGGTTTCCTGCAGCAGCGCCGAGACAAACTCGTCGACACTGGTGTAGTGCGTGAGCGCGGCGGCACGCTTGACCTGCGGAAACAGGTAAAACGCCCCTTGCGGCTTTTCAGGCAGATCGAAGCCCGGCAGCTTTTGCACCAGCGGAAAAATCGTGTTCAGCCGGTCTTCAAACGCCTGGCGCATGCTTGCCACCGCGGTGCCGTCACTGGAGAAGGCGGCCACCGCCGCGTACTGACTGGCCGCAGTCGGATTGCCGGTTGCGTGCCCCAGCAACTTGCCCAAGGCGCCAATCAATTTTTCTGGTCCGGCCGCAAAGCCGATGCGCCAGCCGGTCATCGCGTATGATTTCGATACTCCGGAGATCAGCACCGTATTTGCAGTAATGGCCGGATCGATTTCGATCATCGAGGTGTAACTGGCGCCGTTGTATATCAGGTCGCGGTAGATATCATCCGCGATAACCAGGATGCCGTGCTGCAGCGCCCAGTTACCGATCAGTGTCAGCTCCTGGCGGGAGTATACCGCCCCACTGGGATTTTGCGGTGAGTTGATGATCACGGCGCGGGTTTTGGCTGTCCGCTGCGCTTCCAGCTCGTCGACTGTCACCTTAAAATGCGCAGCCGCCACAACGGCGCGCGGCACCCCACCAGCCAGCCGGATCTGTTCCACGTACGAGACCCAGCCGGGCGTTGGGACTAAGACTTCGTCGCCTGGGTCCAGCAGCACCTGAAACAAGCCGAAAAGGGCCATTTTAGCCCCGGTAGTCACGGCAATTTGCTCCGGCTCGTACGTCACACCGGTTTGCGCCGCCACGTGTGCGGCAATCGCGGCTTTAAGCTCCGGAATCCCAGTGGCCGGCGTGTAGAAACTCGCCTGGCCGGAATTGATCGCGGTCGTGGCCGCGGCGTCGATAAAGGCCGGCGTCGTAAAGTCCGGCTGGCCGATCGAAAGGTCGATCACGTCCTGCCCGTTGGCCTTCATTTGCTTCGTGAGACTACTGATTGCCAGTGTCGCCGAAGGGGCCACGCTGTTAATACGTTTTGCTAAATGCATCCAATTCCTCCTCGAGGAGCCTTACAGGTTCCGAATGGACTTCACCTGCGTGCCCGTCTTGAAATCGTATGTCACGTAACCCAGTTTACCAGACTTCGTGATATAGCCAACATCCCAGACGAATTTCTTTGCGCGCCACCGCAGGCCCGCGTTCAGGATCTTGCGCGGCGCAAATTTGGTCTGGGCCTGCCCGATTGCCGCACTGCGACTAATGCCACTGCCCTGAGCGGCGACCCGGACCTTACCAGTTTTCTGGCGAATCAGTACGTAAACCGGCTGGTTCTGGCTGGTCGTACCCTGCACCGTGAGATAAGAATCGTCCTCTTTATCCCAGTAAAAGTTGCTGACCTGCTTGACGTTTGCCGTTTTGCGGGCAATGGCAATGGCCTGCCGGCGCACGGAGTAAAGCGGGCTTAACGCGCGTACATACGCGCCGATAGTGATGGCTAAAATGACCAGGCCAACGGCAGGCCCCACCAGGTTCCGCCACTGCATTCGATTACTGCGCATGGTGCGCCTCCTTTTTGATGATGGTGTGATCAAGCCACGCATTGGCCAGCGGAATCAAGTCCGCCAGCGGCAAACTCATCGGCTTCAGGTTCGGCAGGCTTTTGGCCATTTGCCGGCCGTAAGCGGTGGTCCCCAGGCGCGGATCCAAGACCACGAACACTCCGCGGTCGCGCTCGGTGCGAATCAGCCGGCCGAAGCTTTGCCGAAACCGCAAGATGGCCCGCGGCAACATGTCGGCCGCAAACGGATCCTCGCCGCGCGCGGCAAGTGCCTGCTCTCGCGCCCTCACGTCGGGGCGATCCGGGTTGTCGAAGGGCAGCCGCGTCAAGATGACCTGCTCCAGCTGCTTGTCCGGATAGTCGACCCCTTCGAAAAAGCTTGCTGCGCCGAGGAGCAGCGTTTGCTCTCCCACCGCAAAGCGCTTGGCGATCCGTGACGCCGTGCCGGTCACGCCTTGCGCAAGTAGTTCCTTGTGCCCGGCAATCGGCATGCGGGCGAGGCGGCGGTACACCTCGTCGATCATTGCCAGCGAGGTGAACAGGACCAGCGTTTGGTGCTGATTGTCAGCCAGCTGCGCAATCGCCCCAGCCAAGTAATCCGCATAGGCGCTGGCAGGCAGGTCGTGAGCGTTCGGGGCATCAGTCGCCAGAAACACCTGGGCCTGCTGCTTGTAATGAAACGGACTGCGCAGGCGCAGGGTTTGCGCCTCTGGGAAATCCTGATAACCCAGCTGACCCGCTAGATAGTCAAACTTGCGGCCGACTGTGAGGGTCGCGCCGACAAAGACAGGCGCGGTGAAGTGCGAGAGTTCTTCTTGAATGATAGCACCCGCGGCAAAGCGCGTCCAAGTCACGGCTAAACTCAGCCGGTCATTTTGATTGGCCAGCGTTAGGCCGACGACCACCTGCGCCTTTGCTAAGCCCTGAAGATCCAGGTGGCTCAGACGATCGGTTTGGCGCTGCAGCGCGCTGAGCAGCCCGGCCAGCCCTTCCAGCAGCGGCGCCGCGCCAAAGTGACTTTGCTGCTGTTGCACCGTCTCGGCAACGCTGGTAACACTTGCCAAAAGCGGGGGCAGCTGCCGCTTCAGCCCGGCCAGTGGCGCGTCTAACTCACCGTTCAGCCAGCTGACCCCTGCCTCGTCAAGGGTTTGGGCCACCCGGCCGCTGGGATGGCTAATTGGCGTGAAGTTGCGGCGGTAGAGTTTATCCTGCAGCTGCTCGATTTGATTCTCAAGGGTCTCAATTTGGGCCCTGGCCTGGCTCAGTTGATAACTCAGCGCCGCCGAGGACTGAACAAGTTGGGAAAGGCCTTCGCCATGCTGCCCTTCGATAAAGGTGAGCAGTTGCCCAAGCCTTCGCCTGAGTTTGCCGAGATCCAGCGTCCGCGAAAACGCCTCTGCCGTCGTATCCGCGAAGTGCTGTGCTTCATCCACCACAAGATAGTCCGAGGTTCCCGGCAGCTCCTGAAAATGCCGCGCCAGATAGGCGTGATTGGTGACGATAATGGCGGCCCGCTGAACTTCATTTTTCAGGCGTACCAGAAAATCGGCGTCGGCGTATGGTCCTGGCATCGCCAGTCGGTTATCGCCGGTCGCCTGAATGCGCGCGAATAAAGGCGCGTGATAATTGGTCAGCTGCAGTTCATCTAAATCGCCGGTCGCGGTTTGCGTCAGCCACACAATGATCTTCATTTGGAGCAGCCGCGTCAGCCGGTTGGCCCGCGGCAGCTGCAGACTGGCGGCAAATTTGGCCAGGTCCAAGTAGTGCCGCGGACTTTTCAAAAGGACTGCGGGCAGCGTCAACCCAGTGAGTTCCCGAACACTCTTCAGCTCCTTGTTAACCAACTGGGTTTGAAGCAGCGTTGTGTGCGTGGTGACCACTAGCTGATGCGCGGGGCTGGCCAGATAGGCGTAAGGCAGCAGGTACCCCAAACTTTTCCCGGCCCCAGTCCCCGCCTCGATCATCAGCGGACGCCGTTCGCCCAGCGCATTGGTGTGGATCATGTCCATCATGTGCGCCTGCACCTGCCGGAACCGAAACTGCGGCCGCAGCATGGCCTTTTTGGCCGCGTCATCGGCAGGATAAACCGCCTGGCCCACCTCGGGTTCCAGCCCCTGCGGCTGCCTGATCACTAAGTCGCCCACCTGCTGCATGTCGGCGGTCAAAGGCTGGTCGGGTTTGACTGCGGCCTTTAAGAAGTCGCCAGTGTCGCGCAGTAGGAACGTGCCATGGCGGCTGAGCAGCTTTTGGGTCGGGGTCGGCAGCGCTTGAAAGACCGCCCGCAGCCGCCAAAGGAGTTTGGCCGTGCTGATGGCATCACTATCCGCCCGGTGGGGGTGGTCGTGGGTGATGCCCAAAGCGGCGGTCAGGTCACTCAAGCGGTAGCTGGCCTGCGTGGGCAGCAGCACCTGCGAAAGCTCCACCGTATCGACTGCGGCGTTGGTCAACGGCGGCTGTCCCGCCAAAGTCAGTGCGTTCGACAAAAAGGGATAGTCGAAGTTGACGTTATGCGCGACAATCACGGCATCCCCGATCAAATCGCGGATTGTTCCCGCAACGTCGGCGAAATACGGGGCCGCGGTCAGGTCAGCAGGGTGAATGCCTGTTAGTCGCTGAATGGCTTGCGGCACGGGGCGGTCAGGGTTGATCATCTGCGACATCGTGGAGAGGATGTGCCCGTCTTGCATGACCGCACACCCAAATTGAATGATGCGGTCTGAGTCACGCTCAGTCCCCGTGGTCTCAAGATCAATTACCGCGTACACTGTGTCGCCCGACATCTGCATTCTTCCTTCCGTTACTAACTATTTTTAACGCGTGCGCTTAACGGGCTGCACCTCATGCACATCCCCGGTTTCCAGCAGCACCAGGTAGCGGTGCAGCACGGGCTTTTTGGTCATCAGCGTCAGTGCCTCGGCGTAGACCTCAAGCTGGCCCTGATACCGTTCAATGACCTCATGAAGCTTGTTGCCGATGTGGTCCGTCTTGTAATCGAACAAGATGATCCCGTCTGGCTCCTCAATGAACCCGTCGATCACCCCGTGGACCAGGACGTCACCTTCCAGGTTGCTGGTGCTCGGCTGCTCATCTTCCGCCTGCGGAAAATCTGCGGCCGGCCACAGCAGCGAGAAGGCCTGCTCCCGGTGCACCTTGGTGGCCTCAGCGCCGAGCTTTTGGCCAAGCGGCGTCTGGAAAAAGGCCGCAACGCGTTCCAGCCGCATCGCGCTGCGGACTGCCGGCGTGATCAGCTTCTGACTCAAGAGCTGATCGGCCAGCTCTGCCAGTGTCGCTTCGTCATGTGGACCAGTCAGTGGCACCTGCTGCAGCAGCAAGTGCGTCGCGGTCCCGACTGCGGCGCCAGAGGTGGCTTTTGCCTCCCGCAGAAAGGCCGGCTTAGCAAAATCACTGGTAAGGCGGTGGCCCGTTTTGCGCGGCGAGCTGTCCTGGGCGTCGGTGACGTCAGGGTCTTCAAACATCCGCTTCAACTCGGTGACACTTTGAAACCCGGTCGTGGTGGTTGCCCGCTCATTGGCGTAGGCGAAAGCCAGCCACTGCGCAAGGCGCCGGTCAAAGCCCGCCGGCTTCGGCTGCGCCGGCGCCTGGGTGGCCTCATTGTCCTCGCTGTCAAGATGAGGGTCGATTTGGTAATTCAGCTTAATGTCTGCCTTAGCCAGATCCGCCGCCAAGGAATCCTTGACCGCCCCACCGGCTTCAAGCACTCCGGTGCGCGCTAACGCCATGCCAATCCAGTCAAGAAATGATCCCGCGGCAAGGCGCGGCGCAAGTGGCAGCACATCATCCACACCGTCTGCATTAGCCAGCCAGCGTTTTTCCAGCTTCTCCTGCGTGTATAGATTGCCTGATGATTTAGGGGTGCCAACAATGATCAACTGCTGCTCAGCGCGGGTCAATGCGACATACAGCAGCCGCATTTCCTCTGCCCAAAGCTGCTTTTTCTTCTGGTTCTTGGCGATTTGGTACTGTGGCAGCAGATACTCGACGAAGGTTTTGGGATCCCGCCACTTGAGTCCAACTAGTTCGCGCTTGGGCTCCCCTGGCCGGGCGGCCGGGGATTGGCTGAGAATCGCAGCGGCTTTCAGGTCGCTGTCGTTGAACTTTTTTTGACTATCAAGCAGGAAGACAATTGGAAACTGCAGCCCCTTGCTGTTGTGAATCGTCATTAGCGAAACAGCGTTGACATCTGAAGCCAGCGAAATTGGCTGGCTGAGGTCTTTGTCCTGCTTTTGCATGGTTTCAATGAACTGAACGAATGCAAACAGGCCTTTGAAGCCCCCTTTTTCGTATTCAGCCGCCCGTTTCGCCAAGGCTCGCAGGTTGGCCTGGCGCTGCCGCCCGCCGGCTTGGCTGCCGACGAGATCCAAAAAGCCCGTCTCTTCGTAAATATGCCAGATCAAGGCAGAAAGGTCATGAGTGCGCGCAAAGACCCGCAGCTCCTCCAGCAGCTCAGAAAAATCGCATAGTTTGTCGCGCAGGGCGGTTTCCGCTGGGTCAGTCACATCTGTCCGCTGGGCGTAGTTGAAGACTGCCTCATCGTAAGGACCGCTTTCTGCCGCAATGCGAATGCGCGCTAAATCATTGGCGTCCAGGCCCACGATTGGCGAACGCAGCACGGCGGTCAGCGGAATTTCCTGCTTGGGATTATCGATGATCCGCAGCAGACTGAGCATCACCATCATTTCGGTGGTTTTGAAGAAATTCTGCGTCTTGGAAACCACCAAAGGGATCCCGGCCTTGGTAAAGACCTGTTGCAGGGTCAAATTATTGGTGCGACTCCGGGTGAGTAACGTGATGTCGTGATAAGTCACTGGTCTGAGCCGATTTGCGGCATCTGGTGCCGCGTCTTTATCGAATAGCCGGGCCGGACTATTAGGTGCGGTGAGGGCCTTGATTTTGGCCGCGACCATGATCGCCTGGCTAACGCTGAGGTCATTATTGTCCTCTTCTTCGGCTTCTGCGTCATCCGCCAAGTTGCTCGGCGTGGCCGCAGCTTTGACCTCTGGCGTATCTGCGTCTTTCACCTCGATCAACAGTTCAGTTGGGAGATGGAACTCTTTCGTTTGACCGGCTTCCTGATACTGATAGCCGGTATTTTCATGCAGCTTTTCGTCATCGGTGTAGGCAATGTCACCAAGCGCCCGGTCCATGATCTGAGTGAACACTAAGTTGGTGAACGCCAGGACGTTCTTGGTCGAACGAAAATTTTGATTCAACAAGACCAGCTGGCCGTCCGCACTGGATTTTGAATAGTCATGGTAGCGCTTAAGAAATTTCTGCGGATCGGCTAACCGGAACCCGTAAATGCTCTGCTTCATGTCGCCGACCATGAACCGATTGCCGTGAGCCGGTGCCTGCTTGCTGACGGCATCCAGCAGGGCATCTTGCAGTGGATTAATGTCTTGATATTCGTCGACCAAGACCTCATCAAACAGGGCCCGATAGTGGTCGCCGACCGTCAAAGAGGCCTGATTTTCGGCGTCAGCCTGGCC
This sequence comes from Lacticaseibacillus sp. 866-1, assembly GCF_016861825.1. Classification (NCBI taxonomy): domain Bacteria; kingdom Bacillati; phylum Bacillota; class Bacilli; order Lactobacillales; family Lactobacillaceae; genus Lacticaseibacillus; species Lacticaseibacillus sp. 866-1. The sequence goes on from NZ_BOLU01000002.1 coordinate 79,028, forward strand.
TGAAGCGCCTGCTTGCGGCTGATGGTTAAGAATCGCTAAGGCGTTCTGGGCGATGTCGCCGAAGGTCTGGACGCGGCGCGCTTTCTTCTCGGCCGCCATGGCTGTCAAGTATTCCAGCATTGTCCGCTGCAGCGTTTCGGCGACAGAATAAGCCCCTTTCATCGCGGCCTCAAGATCTGAAGGCGCAATGACAAACCAATCAGCCAGTGCGCTTAGCGTCTCTTTAGCGGTGTCGCGCAGGGTTTGAGCGGACTTGATTGCCGTCCTGAATTCATCGTACTGATGCTCTTTTGCGGTCGGCGTCCGCCATTTGGGATAGGTGATGGCCCGAAATGCCGCATAGGCGGCCCTGTAACTGGGCTTCGTCAGCGTTGACATTTTCCTGACTGCGGTCAAAGTGGGGTTGATTTTTTCCTGCCAGAGCGAAAGCACAGGACTGCCGTTAACCAACTGCCCCGCTTCTTCCAGCAGTGGCAAACTGCGGGTCAGTTCGGGCTTGACTGCCGCCCAGACGTCGGCCATCCAGGACTCTTTCTGCTCGGCGTAGGCCGCCGCGATTTGGCTCAGATACGCCTGCGGATCTTTGGTTGTCATCGCGTACTCGTACAGGTCAAACACAATGTCCTGCAAGCCGTCCTTGGTCGCCTTGGTCGAAAAGTTGGCCTCAAGCGCCGCAAAGTCATCCCGCCAATCGGTGGTCATGATATTCGCTCGCAGATCTTCCCAAACGCGCGTCTTGAACAGCAAGACCTCGGATTCATCTGTCATCATGCGATAACCGGGGTCCATGTCGATCACGTAATAGTAGTGATCCACCACCTGCTTAGAAAATGAGTCGAGGGTCATGATGTTGGCGGCACTAACCTGAGCGACCTCCTTGGCCAGATGTTGCCGCTGCGCTTGGGTTAAATCACCGTCAGTCAGTTGTTCACGCAGCTTGGTTTCGATTTTGAGCTTCATCTCGGCGGTGGCGGCCTTGGTGAACGTCACCACCAGCATTTTGCTCAACGAAGCGTCCGGATCATTCCTGAGACGATTGATGATGCGATCGACGAGGACCTTGGTTTTCCCGGAACCAGCACTGGCGGACACCAACAGATTACTGCCCGTTAATGTGACAGCCTTTTTTTGATCTTCGGTGAGGGTATTTGCGTCACTCATTCTGGTTGTCCTCCTGTTCAGCCTTGAGTCGGGCCAAGATCTCATCCTGTGAAAATGATGGGACATGATTGTATTCGTCGCCACCGGTTGCCGGATCAAACCGCATAATGGCCTGATAATCACTGCGCGTGATGATCGTGGACTCATGCTTGAACTGAAGCGGCGCTAGTTTGATTACGCCGTGCAGAATGTCATTTGCCGCCTGCTTGATCAGCTTTTCATTGTGCTGCAACAGCAGTTGCATGTCCGACAGCTTGTACATTTTCTTCTCGGCCTTTGCGGTTAGGCCGCCGCCCTGCTTCACGGCGATGCCGAAAACAGGAGACTGCCGACCAGTCGCCATTTTCTCGCCTGGCTCAAGCGTCTGATCAAACGCGGAGATGAGATGCTGGTGCTGATCAAAGTCAGCGTCATCCGGAAGTAAAAATAGTCCGTCAAGCCGATAATAGTTCAATCGCGCTTCATTGATTTGCTTCTCGGCCAAGGGCTGATCTGGTGCTTTTGAATCAATCAGCTTCGCATATCTCAGGCTCGGCAGGTCAAGCACAAAATACTGCGCCCCAGCCGGGGTCATCCCCGCAAATTTTCCGTCAGTCTGCCGCACCGCATCGATGTACGTCAGCAGTTGCATCGTTTGCCCGTAGTAAGCATTCAGCATATCAAAGCTGTGGCTGCTTGACTTGTAATCAAGCACCACGAAGTAGCGGCGCTGATCAATCACGGCCTCATCTAGCCGATCAATCCGCCCGGCAACGGTGACACTGCGACCGCCTTCAAGTGGAAATTCCAGCCCTTTGATGGCCTTGTCGCCATGGCCGCGGCCAATATTCAGTTCAAAACCACTCGGCCGAAACGCGGTATTTGCTTGCTGATGGACGATCGCCAGCGCACTGTTGGTCAGCATTGTGCTGATTTGGCCCGCGACAAATTGCCAGTAGCTGTCGGCCTGCAGGATATCGATCCCAAATTTTTGCGCCGTGCCTTGCACCAGTTCATTCACTGTTTGCCAAAGGGTCTTCTGCTTGATGAGGGCGTTCAGATCATACTTCGGATCACTGAGCAGCACTTCCATCACTTTGTGGTAAAGCGTCCCTGAATCCAATGGTGACAGCTCAAATTCAGGCCGCTTGCGCAGCTTCAACCCGTAAACCAAAAAATACTCGAACGGATTGGCGTAGAACCGCTCCAGTTGTGAAATCGAAATACTCATGTGCGGTGAGTAAAGTTGTTCAGCCAGCGCCGGCTGCAGTTCGCCGATTGGGTTTTGCGTGCCGGCATTTTGCGCCAAGCGGTTCGCCAATGCGCCCAAAACCCCAGGAGTCCGCCGCAAGGCTGTCATGATCGTCTCCCAGGCTTCTGGCCGCGCACTATGACTCGACTGCGCCAGTTCAAAGATGCGCATGTAATCCGCCAACATCCCCCGCGGGCTGCTAAAGTCGCTATTCGCATTGAGATCAAGGCTTAACTCTGGCCAAGGCTCAACAGAGACGCCAAAGTACTTGGCCATTTGGGTCAAATAGCTGGAAGCGTGATTCTCTTCGTCGCCGTACTCGGGGTAGCTCAGCGTGAGCTTCTCACTGCCAGCCATCATGGCCAGGTAGTTGAGAAAAGCATCCCCGAGGGCACTTTCCGCCCCCGATTCAGGCAGATAGGCGCCTTCGTCGAGCAGCGGCTGAAGTGCCTCGCGGTCGGCGTCGGTGATGATGGGATGATCAGTCGGGGTGTCCGGCATTACGGTGCTGGTCGCCCCGATCACGAAGACACGCTTAAACTTGGCCAGCCGACTCAGGCCGGTTTCGGACACGGTCACCTCATCCAACGTTGACGGGATTTGAGTGTAACTGGCGCCCGAAAAGCCAGCGTTAAGCAGGTCGGCAAACGATTGCAAGTTAAACTTATTTTCAGCCGCGGCTGCAGCCTCTGGCGCGCCATCACCAAGAATGTTGGCGTAGTCGTCCAGCAGAGTGACCAGTTTCTGCCAGGCCTGCTCACCAGCCGTTGACGCGGTGAGGTCTCCTTCGTCAATGGCGTCTTGCCGCCACTTTCCAAGGACACTGGTGACGCCAACATGTTCCAGCCACTGGTAAAGCACTGTGGCCCCTTCGGCTCCGGTTTGCGCGTTTTCCCAGGCGCTAAACAAAGGCGGCAGGTTAGTCGCCACAAAGTCTCGAATCAGGTTGATCTGAGTGGTTTTTTCAGGATCGGCCACAAACTCGTCGACTTCCTCATGCTTCTCATTCATGGAGTGATCGATATGGTCGATGTACTGCCAATGCTCCTCGCGCAGCCAGGCATCACCATGCTTGCCGGTTTTGAGCAAGAAGTTATCTGTGACATCCAGGGCCTCTCGAAAATCAGCCGCGCTCATGCCAGAGGGGATCAGCAGCTCGGTTTTCAGCAGTTTCATCACGTCCTCGTATTGGTAGTGATACCGCTGAACCGCAAACAGGCTTTGGATCAGTGCAATGAGCGGATGGTTCTCCATTGGCCGCTCCCGGTCAATGAAAACTGGCAGTCCCTGCTCGTTAAATACCGGTTGCAGGTACGGTTCATACGGCGCCAAATGCCGCGCGACAATCAGAAAATCCCGGTAGCGCAGATCAGGGTCCTTGTGTAGTGCCATCACGATTTCTTTGGCCACGGCGCGCAGCTCGACGTAGGGTTCGCTCGCCTTTCTGATTTCAGGCTTGTTTGTCATTGTGGCGATCACGGCGTCAGCGTCAGGGGCGGCTGCCGCGCCTTCATCACCGCCGTATTGGCTGCGCCAGAACGCATCGACCCCAAGTCGCAGATCATTGGTATTTTCAAAGACGCTGCAGTAATGGGTGACGGGGTCCCACGTCCGCCCTGGAATATCATTCACCGACTGACTCAGCTGATAATACAGTTTAGCGGCAGGCAGAAATAACGCCGGGCCCTGCGGCTGAGCCTGCGGTTCTTGATCTAGCGTTAAGGCGACCGTTAAGTCGGCACCGGTGTGCAGCATTGTGTGGACCAGGTGAAATTCACTGGCCGACAGGTTATTAAAGTGGTCGAGGAAAAAGGCGGCGTGATGGAGCCGGTCGGCGTGGTCAACGACCCAGCGCGTCAACTGATCAAGCAATGCTGCGGGCGTGGCGAAGGCCTGCACCTGCTTTTCGTACGCCGCGGCGACGATCTGCAGCTCCTTCAGCTTTTCGGCGTCCTGAAGGTGGGCCTCCCCCCGAGTGACCGCATCCGCGAGCATGTCAGCAGTGACCCGGCCAGTTTGCAGCTCCGCCAGCTGATCGGCAAGTTCGGCAAAAAAACCGGGATTTTGGGCCGACCCGGCAAACAAATTCAGCTGGTGCTTGGTGGCATCATCATTCAGCAGGTCATTGAACACCTTGCTGACCAGCATCGTGTTGCTGGCGCGATCCAGCGCTGGCTTCTGGTAAGCCTCCGTATTTTTCAGGAAGTACCAACCAAGCCGGCTAAACGACAGGACTTGCAGCCGACTGACCGCAAACTGCCCCTGCACCCCGCCATCGCGCTCCCGGAGCCCTTGCAGCAAGCTGACTTCCGCTTCAAACTTCACGTGGTTCGGCACGAGGTAGAAGACCTCTTTGCCGGCTTTCAACGCCTGGTCAACGGCCGCAACCATTTTCTGGCGATGATCAGCCGCCGCTGTGCCCAGATAAAATTGCAACGTCATGTGCGGGCCTCCTGTCCGTTTTTCAACTGCTCTAAGTTTAGCATAAGCGACTAGTCCCGGCAGCGGCGATGGGGTATCATTTATAGGAATAAAAGGAGCGATTCTATGCATCAAGCAAAAGGTGAAAGCCGCGCCAAAATCATCCTGATTGGGGAGCACGCGGTCGTCTATGGCCAGCCTGCCATCGCACTGCCCATCAAGTCGATCAAACTGCAAGTGACCGTGACCCCTACGCAGGATCACCAGCAGAAGATCCGCTCAACTTTCTATCGCGGATTGCTGGCTGACGCCCAGCCCCCGTTCACCGGGCTGACCAAGTTGATCTCTCGCCTGCTGGTGTTCTTCAGCGCCGAATCGCAGGGCTTCACGCTGACGATTGAAAGCGCCTTGCCGGCCGAGCGCGGCATGGGGTCGTCGGCAGCCTGTGCGATTGCTATCATCCGGGCATTTTACGCGGCGTTTGACACCTCGCTGGACCGGGCCACCCTTTTGAACTGGGCCGCGGTCTCTGAAAAAGCAATTCACGGCAACCCCAGCGGCCTTGATGCCGCCACGACGTCAGCGGACCGGCCGCAGTGGTTTATCCGCGGTGAGGCGCCTAAAGCCATTCACTTCCCTTCCCGCGGTGTGCTGGTGATCGCCGACACTGGCGAGATGGGCCAAACCGGGGCCGCAGTCGGCCACGTCGCCGACCTTTTGCGCCGCGATCATGCGCGGTTTCAGCCGCTGATTGAAAGCATTGGGCTCGCGAGTCGCAAGGCGGCCGTTGCGTTGGCGCAAGATGATCTGGCTGCGCTGGGCAAGCAACTTAATACGGCCCAAGCCGCGCTGAGCCAACTGGGCGTCAGCGCCCCCGCCCTTGACCGGTTGATTCAGGCGGCGGCCGCAGCCGGTGCACTCGGGGCCAAGCTGACCGGCAGCGGTCAGGGCGGCTGCATGATTGCCTTGGCGCAAGACAGCACCAGCGCGGCGACCATCGCGCAGGCGCTGCAGCGAGCTGGCGCCGCAGCCACCTGGCAGTATGACTTTTCCGAAAGCGAGGCGATTTCATGACATCCACCGCACGTGCGCACACCAATATCGCCTTGATCAAATACTGGGGCAAACGCAATGCCAAATTGATCTTGCCGTACACCAGCAGTGTCTCCTTGACGCTGGATGATTTCTACACGGACACCACGGTCGCGTTTGACTCAGATTTGGCCGCGGACACCTTTGTCCTCGACGGCAAGCTGCAGCCGGCGCCCAAGGTCAGTGCCTTTTTGGATCTGGTGCGGGCGCAGGCCAAGCTGAACCAATTTGCCCGGGTCACCTCAGTGAACCATGTGCCCACCGCGGCCGGGCTCGCTAGTTCCGCGTCGGCGTACGCTGCCTTGGCGCTGGCCGCCAGTCGTGACGCCGGGTTGTCGCTGTCTTCACTTGAACTTTCCCGACTAGCCCGGCGCGGTTCAGGGTCAGCATCGCGGTCAATTTTTGGGGGGCTGGCGATTTGGCATCGCGGCGAAGACGACCTCACCTCATTTGCTGAGGCGCTGCCAGAGACCCACTTGCCGCTACGCATGGTGGTGGTGATGGTCGACGCCGGACCCAAACCCGTGTCGTCTAGGCAGCTGATGGCCAACACCGTTGCCACGAGCCCCTACTTTTCGGCCTGGGTCGAAAACAACGAGCAGGCGGCCGGTGAGATGGTGAACGCCCTGGCCGCAGCCGACTTCACTCGCGTCGGTGAGCTGACCGAGCAAAGCAGCGCTCGCATGCACGCGGCGATTTTCGCCAGCGCCCCGGCCTTCACCTATTTTCAGCCCGCGACGCTGCAGGTGTGGCACGCGGTTCAGGCCATGCGCGCCCAAGGCATTCCCGCCTACGCGACGATGGATGCCGGCCCGAACGTCAAAATTTTGACGCTGGCGCCAGCCGTTGAAGCGGTCAAAGCGGCGCTGCCCGAGTTTCAAGACCGGCTGCTGGTGGCCGGCCCCGGTCCCGCGGCCAAAGTATTGGAGGAAGCACGATGAGCCAATCGATTCAGTCACACCGCAAAGATGAACACGTCTTCCTAGCCGAAAAGTTTTTTGCCGCACACGCGACAGCCGGCTTCGATGAGGTGCGCCTGCTTCACGATCCGCTGCCCGAAACCGCTGTTGGCGAAGTTGCCGTCAAACCCGCCCTGTTCGACTGGCAGTGGCCGTTTTTCATTAACGCAATGACTGGCGGCTCTAAGCAAACCGGCCAGTACAATCAGAAGCTCGCCACCATTGCCGCCCACACTGGGCTGGCCATGGCGACAGGGTCGCAGGCGGTCGCGCTGAAAGAACCGGCGTTGGCGGAGACTTTTCACGTGGCGCGGACGGCTGACCCAGACGGGTTTTTGATTGGCAACATCGGTGCGAATAAAACGCCAGCCCAGGCACAAGCAGCGATTGCCATGCTTCACGCCGACGCGCTGGAGATTCATCTGAACGCGGTTCAAGAACTGATCATGCCCGAAGGCGACCGGGACTTTCACTGGCTCGCTAATCTCCAGACGCTGGTCGAAACCAGCCCCGTGCCGGTGATCGTCAAAGAGGTCGGGTTTGGGATGACTAAGGAAGCTCTCGCCAAGTTGGCCGCCGTCAACGTAAAATACGTCGACGTTGGCGGCCGTGGCGGCACCAATTTCGCCCAAATCGAAGGCGTGCGGCGGCAAAGCGACGATTACCAGGACTTGATTGGTTTTGGCCAATCCACCGTTGAGTCGCTGCTGGAAGCCCAAGGCAGCGGATTGACGATCCTCGCGACGGGCGGCGTGCGCAGTCCCCTCGACGTGATCAAGGCCCTGCGGCTGGGCGCCAGTGCCGTGGGGATCAGCGGCCAGGTGCTCCACTGGCTGATCCAGGAAGGCCCGGCAGCCGCAGAGGCGCATATCAAGGCCTGGCAGCAGCAACTGCCCGCCTTGCTGACCCTGCTGGGGGCGGCGGACCTCAACGCCCTGCAGCAGGTGCCGGTGGTCCTTTCCCCGGCCCTGGTCAGCTACGCCCAGCAGCGCCATTTGCCGCTGCCAAAGTGAAGCCTGCCCATCTAAAAGAAAATCAGACCAGCTTGCCTAGTCGCGTTCCATAAAGCAACGCCCAAACGCCCCTGCACCGCGATTTTAAACCAATCGTGGCGCAGGGGCGCTTATGCTTTGGGCTAAAATCGCTTGATGTCTCAGCCTTAGATGCGCAGTCCCTTAGGATACGCGTTTTTAATCGTGCCATTGACCGCCTTGCCAAGGGCAAAGCCGTGGCCTTGGTAGGTCAATAACACCGTTTGCTTTTTGGTCAGCGCCGGGCGACTAAGGGTTTCGCCGTGGCGATACTTGGCAAATTCTTCCTCAGACACCTCGACGACCGACTGAAACGCCTCAGGAGCTAGTGCTGTCGCCAGCGCATGCGCCGGCTCAAACCGGCCCTTCTTGAAGGTGCCCAGCGTCAAACCGGTACGCAGAATGTGTATGCCAACCAGCGCCGGTGTTTGCGGCGGCAGCGTGGCTAGCGTGTCCCGATTCAAGGTTAACGGGGCAGTAAACGGCTGCTTGAACGTCGTCTTCGCGAATTCGTCAAAATCATGCTGCTGTGTTCGATTAAGCTTGGCGGGAGCAACGACCGCGCCGACCTGAACCACGCCGTCACCGGCTTTTTGCAGCTTGGCGACAAAGTGTCCCTCACCAGCCAACTGGTGCGGCCACAGGCGGGCAGTACCCATCAGTGCCGGATCACCATTGGCCCACCCCGGGCGCCCGTTGGCGATGCCGTCAGGCTTAGAGATTGGCACCACGGTCAGGCCCAGATTGGCCGTCGCCCAGGCAATCATCTGCTCGTCCTCTTCAGGGGCGAATGTGCAGGTCGAGTAGATCAAAACGCCACCCGGCCGCAACATTTTCACGGTTTCGGTCAAAATCTCGCGCTGGCGCTCGGCGCAGCTGACCGGGTAATCCGGCGTCCAGTAGGCCATGGCATCTGGATCCTTGCGAAACATACCTTCACCGGAGCACGGTGCGTCAACCAAGATCCGATCAAATGCTTCTGGCAGCCGCGCTGCCAAATGGGCCGGATCACTGTTGGTCACCAGCGTGTTGGTCAGACCGAAGCGCTCCACGTTGCTGGAAAGCACGCGGGCACGCCCGGCGTTGATCTCGTTGGCGACCAGCAGCCCCTCCTGCTGCATGAAACTGCCCAGATGGGTGGTTTTGCCTCCGGGCGCGGCACACAAGTCGAGCACCCGCTCACCAGGGGCGGGTGCGGCGACGGTCCCCACGAACTGCGCGCTGGGTTCTTGACTGTAGACATCACCGGCAATGTGAGCCAGCGAGGTCCCCGCCACCTTGCCGTAGTGCCCCCACTGGCTCCAAGGAACCGCAGGCGCGGCACTTTCAGCCTGGTGCAGCGGATTGACGCGAAAGCCCGAAGCGGCTGGTCGGTCGAAACTGGCCAGAAACGCGTCAGCTTCAGCCCCCAGCAGGCGGCGATATTTTTCCTCAAACCCCTCAGGCAGATTCATGCTTGCGCTCCCTTTTTTTTGAATTGTGCATGATTAAACCATATAGTGCAACCGCCGCCAGCCCCCAGAGGCTTGTGGCGAAGACCACTAGACGCGGCCGGTCACTCACGTAAAACCACCAGTTGGCGGTGAGGGTTCCGGCGGCGGTCAGCAGCGCCCCATAACCGGCCAGCCGGACCCATTGCGTGCGCAGGGCCCGCGTGCGCTGCGGTGCTTTGAGCTCGGCTGGCAGCGTGTTTTTGATAAACCACTGCGCAAGCCAGGCGATCAGCAAGGCACCCAGTACCAGCAGCACGCACCACAGTGCAGTTAAGCCGCTGGTTTGCCACCAGTCGGAAACGCCAAGGTGCTGGCGGTACTGATACTTTGAGGCCTTGCCGCCGAGCAGCTTGGCCAGCTGACTCTTTTGCTTTTGAATATTAGCGCCGTCCGCGTAGATCTTAACGTTGGCCAGGCGTGGTGCCGCTTGGCCGGCGCCACTGGCATTCAGAAAAATGGCCTGGTTAAGCCGCTGGCTGCGCGGCGAGGACACGACCCCAAGGACCGGAATGTATTGGCCGTTTTGCTTCAGATACTGCTGGTGGCTACCGGTGGCGAGGCGCGCACTTAAATCATTGCCGACCACGGCGACGGGTAGCGGCGACTGCAGGTCAGCGTCGGAAAACCACTGACCTGAGGCAAGCGGCAACTCGCCGTAGCTGCCTTTCGCGTACAGGAAGACCCGGGCGCCACTGGCGCGAAACTGCACCTGAACATTTGTCAGGTCGCTTTGGGCCAGTTTGGCGGCGGCTTGCGGCAGTGTTAACGGCGATTTAGTCGTGATCTTGACCGCCTGCTCGCTGAGGTTGTAGTGATCCAGCAGTTCCGCGTATTCGGTTTGGTCATGCGTTGACCAGACCCAGCCGGCCCCGAGAATCAACAGGACCCACGCCGCCGCTAAAATGAACAGTCGCTTCAAGGTGCAGCCTCCTTTCTATCGAATCAAGTAAATGCGGTCGTTGATGGCGTCAAACCGGGGAAACGCCCGGTTGAGCGGCAGCAGACGGCGGTCAGGTACGAATTCAGCAAGCTGCCAAAAAAGCCGGCTGTTGGTCGCACCAAAGCGCTCACCGATCACAAACAAGTCGAGCCCGGCAAACCGCGCGCGCAGCAGCTTTAAGAAGGCCGCGTCGCTCCATTCGTGATCCGGGGACCAGGCCATGACCACCGCATCGACCTGATCGCCCCACCGCCACAAAGCCGCACTGGCGCCGGCGCGGTGGACCGGCAGCAGCGGCGTGCGCCCGGTCACGTTTTCCCCTTGCCAGGTCAGACTGTCAGACGCGATCACTTGGTTGCCAGCCTGCCGCAAACCGCAGCTGACATAGCCGTTGCCCGCGGCCACCTCCAGATAACGTCTGGGGCCAAACAGCGCCGTCCACTCGGCAAACAAGGTCTGCTGGACGAAGGCCCACATGCCATAATGATAAGCAATGTACTGACGAAAGTTGCGCAGCAGATGATCCGTGGCGCTCACCGCCGCCAGTGGAACGGCGAAGCGGTATTGTGCCTCGGCCATCGCCTCGCCGCTCAGTCCGAGCCGAGGCAACGGCCGGGCGGGCAGCTGGCGTTTGGCGACCGCCTCACGAAAGGCCGTGATGGCCACCATCTGCGCCTGAATGTCAGGGGTCGGCATACGCTTGGCCAATTGATTAAGTTTCACCCAGTAGTCCAAAGCAGCCTCCCTGCCAATGAAAAAGCCGCTGAATCACCAGCGGCTTCACAATTGCTTAGTGGATTCCCAGCGCCATCTTCGCGTAACGACTCATGCGTTCCGGACCCCACTGCGGGTACCAAACTAAGTGAATGTCGACGGAAGTGATGCCCGGGACGGCAAGCAGCGCCTCATGAATGCTGTCATCCAGCATCGTGGTCAGCGGGCACCCCATGGTCGTGAGGGTCATTTCCACGTCGCAGTGCCCGACATCGTCGAGGTCAACGCCGTAAATCAGCCCTAAGTTGACAATGTCGACGCCGAGCTCAGGGTCGATCACCCCTTCGAGCGCCTTGACGATCGCCTTTTTCATTTTGGCAAAGTATGCGTCTTCCTCAGGCGTGGTGGTTTTCTCATCAGCCATGGTCATGGCCTCCTACTCGTTGGCCTTCAAGGTCCCAGCAACCGCATAATGATCCGGCGTCATCTCGTTAAGCACGATGTGGATGTGCTCAGCGGGGGCGCCAGTGTTCTTGGCAATGGCAGCCGTCACGTCCTGGCACATTTTGGCCAACTGCTCCGGGGTCCGGCCTGCTAACAGATCAATGTGGACTAATGGCATGTGATCACTCCTTAGTGTTTGCTTCTTGCCCAAATTATACCCGAGATTGCGGCGCTTGAACAGGTGCCCGCCGCTTGGCGTCTTGCTCATCCGAAGTGAGAAATTCGCCCACTACATCGACCGTGTTCAAGATATCGATGAAGGCCTGGTGATCAGCGCCCAACGTCGCCTGAGTGAGGTCGTACAGTTCGTAGCGCGTGATCACGATCATCAGGGTCGTGTTCGGCCGGTGCAAAAAGCCGCCGCGGCTGGGAATCACGGTGATGCCGCGGATCAGCCGGGCTGATACCGCCGCCACCACCGCATCCGGATGCTCGGTAACGATCATCGCCGTGATTTTCTGGTTCGACGTGTGAATCATGTCGACCACACGCGTCATGCAGTAAATCGAGATGATCGTGTACAGCGCGCTTTCCCACTGCAGACCAAACCCGGCGATCAGAACAATAATCAAGTTGATGCCGAACATCAGCCAGCCAACCGACTTTCTGGTGGTTTTCGACAGGTACATCGACAGGATATCGAACCCGCCGGTCGAAAACCCGTAGCGCAACGCAATGCCGACCGCCGCGCCGGTCAAAACGCCGCCGAAAATCGAATTCATCAGCGGGTCGTTGGTGAGCGCCTGCACCGGCAGCACAATGGTGAAGCCAGAAATAATCAAAATATTGAGAATACTGAACAAGGTGAAACTGCGTCCCAACTTGCGCCAGCCAAGATAAGCAATCGGCATGTTGATCAGAAGATTGAACCAGCCCGTCAAATCACCGCTTGACACACCCAGGCGATGAAGAAAAATCGAAATCAGCTGGGCCAGTCCGGTCGCGCCGGCCTGAAACACCTGTGCCGGGGTGAGAAAAAAGTTCAAGGCGATTGCCGTTAACAGGCCGCTGACCAGGGCCACGCCGATTTTCGTCAAGGTGTCGTGCTGAACAAACTTCGTGAGTTTTGCCATGCTTCTGCCTACCTGTTCACAATTTATCAACACCCGTGCAAGAAATGGCCTGCCCGAGGCGTTTCATCCCTCCTAGAATACACGGAGAACTGACGAAAATACAGCCCCTACTGCGCGTTTTCGGGTATAATAAGCACAAACCCGCAACTCGTACCCATGTGTTCTTGATTTGTGAACAAAGAAAGGAAACAAACTATGACACGTTCATCTTGCACCAGTATTTTGATTGGCAAAAAAGCGACCGCTGACGGCAGCGTCATGATTGGCCGCAATGAGGACTCAAAAGCCGCCTGGCCCAAGCACCTCGTCGTTCATCCGGAAACAAACGGCGCAGATCCGGTGCCGTTTACCTCCAAAGCCAACGGGTTCACGCTTTCCTTGCCCGCGCATGCGTTGAAGTACACCGCCACCCCGGAATGGACCGATCAGTACGGCCTGTTTGAAGAAGCCGGCATCAACCAAGTCGGCGTCGCGATGAGCGCCACCGAAAGTGCCTACGCGAACGCCCGGGTGCTGGCCGGCGATCCGTTCGTGCCCGACGGCATCTTGGAAGAAGCCATGGTGACAGTGGTCCTGCCCTATTGCCACTCGGCGCGAGAAGGCGTCAAGCGGCTGGGTGAGATTATCTCCGCGCAAGGCACCGATGAAGCCAATGGCGTGCTGTTTGCCGATCACGACGAGGCGTGGTACATGGAAATCGGCTCGGGCCACCACTGGGTAGCCGAGCGTATCCCGGATGACAGCTATGCCGTTGTCGCCAACCAGCTGAGCATTGAAGTGATCGATTTTGACAGTGCCGACTACTTCACCAGCCCCGGGCTTGCCGCCTTCGCCGAAGCTCACCATTTGTGGAAACCGGGCACGCCGTTTAATTTCCGCCGCCTCTTCGGCACCGATACGCCGTTTGACCGCACCTACAACACGGCGCGGGTGTGGGACGGCCAGCGTCGCCTAACTCCTAGCCGCGTCAGTGGCCCGACAGATGACCTGCCGTTCACCCTCAAGCCTGACCAGTTGCTGCATGTGGATGATGCCTTTCGCGTGCTTGGCGGGCACTTTGAGGAGACGCCGTACGATCCGGTCGATCCCAGCGCTGCTGCGCCACATCGTTTCCGCCCAATCAGCCTAGCCCGCACCCAGGAAAGCCACGTGCTGCAGCTGCGGCCGAATCTGCCCGAGGAGCTGGCGGGCATCCACTGGCAGGCCATGGGCGTGGCCGCAGAAAGCCAGTTCGTCCCGTTTTTTGCCGGCACCACCACCACGCCTTTGGACTACCAAGTCGGCGCCCTGCCGCCCAGATCGGATTCCGCGTACTGGCAGTACAAGCTTGCCAGCGTCTTGATCGACGCCCACTACTGGCACTTCCAGCAGGCACTGCAGCAAACTCAGACAGCCACGCACGCAAAGCTGCTTGCCAATATCGCCCAAACCGATGCCCAAGCGAATACTGCCCCTGATTTGGCAGTGCTGGCCACCAGCGCGAGCGCGGCCAATGCAGCAATTGCTAAACAGGCTTGGCAAGCCTTCACCGCGCGGCTGCTTCAAGAGTCGGCCGACCTCAGCCCGTTGAACTTCAACACCGACGACCAGCTTTAATGCAACTCAAAGGCGCCTCCTGCAATTGCAGAAGGCGCCTTGTTTGCATAGTCAGATAAAGGTAAACGGATCGGTGTTCAGCGTCGACGCCACCACGTGCAGCGGCCAGTTGTTCTGCTCGGCCCAGCCGATCAGCAGCTCGCGTACCTTATTTTTCATAATGGATTCGATATGATGGCCAGGGTCGATCACCGGCAAGTGATGCGCCAGCATGTCGTGGCCGGTGTGGTAATAGACATCACCGGTGACGAACACATCGGCGCCGGCCTTCAGGGCATCCGGATAAAACTGGCCGCCGTCGCCACCGACAACTGCCACCGTTTGCACCGGCAGCGTCAGATCATCGGCAATCACGCGCAAGCCGTCAACGTTAAAGATGCTTTTCAGTTCCCGGGCAAACGCCTCGACCGTGGTTGCCGTCTTCAGCTCGCCGACTCGGCCCATGTTCGCCTCATCGCCGGCCTCAATAAACGGCTTCACATCGGTCAGATGCATGGCTTCCGCCAGCCAGTCGTTCATCCCACCGTTGGCCCGATCTAGGTTGGTGTGCGCCGCGTAAACTAAAATATCATGCTTGGCGAGTTCACCGTACATGGCATTTTGCGGATCGGCGTAGTTCAGATTCCGCGGGGCGTGAAACACCGCCGGATGATGGGCAAAAATCATATCCGCGTTCAGCGCGATGGCCTCATCGACCACTTCCGGGCGCACGTCCAGTGTCACCAGTACCGTGTGAACGGCGCGCGTGCCGTCGCCGATCTGAATGCCAACCGGGTCCCCCGGCACCGCCAGGGTCTGCGGGGAAAACTGTTCGAATTGGGTAATGATATCATTTCCGCTCAGCATGGCTTTCCTCCTTCAACAGCGCCAGGCGCGCCTGCTCCGCCGCAATTTTGGCTTTCGGCACAGCGCTGGCATTGGCCAGCCCCTGCAGGACTGCTTCCGTCTTTTCAATGTCCAGTGCCAACTGTTGCACAAACAGCGCGCTGCGCTTGCGCCGCAGCACCGGCCCCAAAATTAGGTCCGCTTCGGTGTAAGGCACCTGCGGCCGGGTCTGGCCGACACTCATCAGCGGATAGACGTGGCCGGCGTCTGCCACCAGGTCCTCATCCAAAATGCCAAACTCGTGCGCCGCCAAAAAGCGGCGCAGTCCTTCGGCGTCACGATTGGGCCCGAGAATCAACGTCTCGGTGCCATCCAGGTGCTCCATCCCGGCGTCAATGATTGACTCGATCAGTTGCCCGCCCATCCCGGCGATGTAAATTGTGTCTAAGGCGTCTGCCGCCGTCAGGCCCGCCAAGCCGTCTGCTTGCCGGACCACGATGCGGTCAACCAGTCCGGCGTCATGAATGTTAGCCTTGGCAATCGCAACCGGGCCCGCCCCAATGTCGCTGGCGACGGCAAAGTCGATCTGGCCGGTTTGGGCGAGATAGATGGGGAGATAGGCGTGGTCGGTGCCGATGTCGGCGATGCGGCGGCCGTCGTTGTTCAACGCCGCCAAATGGGCGAGGCGCTTTGATAAGTGAATGGGTGACATGATCAAACTCCTTTGGGTATTGGATGAGTCTAGTATACACGAACCAGCACTGCTTTCGCTGGCAAACAAAAACGCCGGCCGCAGCCAGCGCATTGATTGCTATTCCAAAAAGTCCTTGAGCTGCTTGGAGCGGCTCGGGTGGCGCAGCTTGCGCAGGGCCTTGGCCTCGATCTGCCGGATCCGCTCACGCGTGACGCCGAAGACCTTGCCGACTTCTTCCAGCGTGCGGGTGCGGCCATCGTCGAGGCCGAAGCGTAGACGCAGCACGTTTTCTTCACGGTCAGTCAGCGTGTCAAGCACGTTTTCTAGCTGCTCCTTCAGCAGTTCGTAGCTGGCGTGATCCTCTGGCGAGGTCGCGTTGTCATCCTCGATGAAGTCGCCCAGGTGGGAGTCATCCTCTTCCCCAATTGGCGTTTCAAGGGAAACTGGCTCTTGCGCGATTTTCAGGATTTCGCGCACCTTCTCGGTCGGCATATCCATCTCAGCCCCGATTTCCTCCGGCGTTGGTTCACGCCCGAGGTCTTGGAGCAGCTGGCGCTGGATGCGAATCAGCTTGTTGATGGTTTCGACCATGTGGACCGGGATGCGAATCGTGCGGGCCTGATCGGCGATGGCACGGGTAATGGCCTGACGGATCCACCAAGTCGCGTAAGTCGAGAACTTGAAGCCCTTGCGGTAGTCAAACTTCTCGACGGCCTTCATCAAACCCATATTCCCTTCCTGAATCAGATCCAGGAACTGCATCCCCCGCCCAACATAGCGCTTGGCGATGGACACGACCAGCCGCAGGTTTGCTTCGGCCAGCCGCTGCTTGGCTTCCTGATCACCTTGCTCGATCTTTAGGGCCAAATCGACTTCCTGGTCCGCCGTCAAAAGCGGCACGCGGCCGATTTCCTTCAGGTACATGCGCACCGGATCGTTGATCTTGACGCCAGTCGGTGCCGACATGTCAGATAAAGCCTTCTTGGAAACCGGCTTTTCCTTCTTCAAGCTGGCTTCGGCCGGATCGCCGTTTTCGTCGACAATGGAAATCCCGTTGTCTTCAAGCTGCTGCATCAGGTCATCGACGGCTTCGCTCTTCAGCGCAAACGGCTTGACGATTTGCTTGACCAGCTCTTCGTTGGTGATTTCTTTATCTTTCTTGTAGTCCTTGATCACCTTTTTGACTGCTGCATCGTATTTCTTGGTCTCTGCGGCAGTCGGCTTAGCACTAGTTTCCTTGGCTGATGCCTTTTTTGCCGCCGGCTTTTTGGCAGTGGACTTAGTCGCTGCCTTGGTGACGGTTTTTTTCGCCGCCGCGGTGGTAGCTTTGGTGCTGGAAGCAGGCGCCTTCTTGGCCGTGCGCTTGGCGGCTGGTTTGGCCTCAGTCGTCTTCTTGATGGTTTGTTTCTTTGCAGTTTCTTTTTCAGCCATAAAAGTGCCTCCTATAACTTCATTCTTCAGCTGCAGTCTTAAGCTGACGCTGCAGCTGAATATACTTATCTAACAACGCGTCAACAGTGGCGTTATCGCCAAGCTGCTGCGCCTGGGCCAATTGCTGCTTCACGGCCTGAAGCGATCGTTTGACGCCGCCCTGCGCGATCGCTTGAATCAGCGCAGTGACGCCGTCATCATCCGTTTCAGGGTGATCCTCAAACTCGAGGGTCGCGACCGTGGGACTGGTTGCTGGATCCAAAGTATCGATAAATCCGGCGACCGTGGGTGACGGGTCGCTTTTGGCGTACGCGACCCAAGCATCAAACAACTGCTGGTACACGGCATCAGGAAACTGGAAGTCAGTTTGATGAAGCCGCGTGGCCACAGCTGACTGGTGGAAACTCAGCTGAAGCAGCTGGCGTTCGGCCTTTTCAAACCGGTCGTAATGTGGCGCGGCAACCGGCGGCGCGGCCGCCTGCTGGCCAAAGTCCTCCGGCGGCGGTGGCGGGGTACCCCAGTCTTCGCTAGTGGCCGGCTTTGGGTTGATTGATGGCAGCTGCTGGCGCAAGGTTTCGGCCGGGACCCCGGTCAAATCGCTCACCTGTTTGAGGTACAGGCTCTGCGCGACCGGCTCCCTTTCCTGGGCAATTTCCTTGAGAGCCGCATCGATGTACGCCAGCTTATCCTGGTCGGCGGTCAAATCACGGTCTTGCACCAGGTAGTTCAGGCGAAAGCCAATTGGCGTCAGCGTGTGTTGGACCTGCTTGGCAAACGCCTCAGCGCCCTTGGCCTGGATGAAGTCATCCGGGTCTTGACCATCAGGCAGCACCACCACGCCCACTTGCAGCTGCGGGTGGTCTTTTACCAGTGCCAGGGCGCGGTCTGCGGCGCTTTGGCCAGGTGCATCACCGTCGTAACAAATCGTGAGTCGCTTAGTCTGGCGGCTAATGATGCCGACCTGCTCCTGCGTCAAACTCGTGCCCATTGAGGCAATGCCGTTTGGCACCCCCGCCTGGTAGGCCGCAATCACATCCATGAACCCTTCAAACAGCAGCGCGCCGCTTTCCTTGAACGCATTTTTGGCCTGATCGAGATTGAACAGCACGTCACGTTTGTTGAACAAGGCGGTTTCGGGGCTGTTCAGGTACTTGGCCTGACTGGCCTCTTTGGTGAGGATGCGCCCGGAAAATCCGATCACGTCGCCGTACGCATCTTTCAGCGGGAACATGACGCGATCGTTGAAGCGATCAAACAGGTGCCCTTGATCATCCTCGACGAACAGCCCAGAGGCGCGCTCTTCGTCGTAACTGACATCGCGACTGTCCAAAAATTTCTTCATCAAGCTCCGGTCGGCGGGCACGTACCCGACTTCGAAGTGATCGATGGTAGCCTGGCTCAGTCCCCGGTTTGTGAGATACGCCAGCGCGGGCTCGCCACCCTTAGTGTTGACCAGCAGGTGGTGCATCATGTCGGTCACTTCGCGCAGCAGTTGCTTTTGCCGCGTCTTCGCCGGGTCTTCCGGCTGGCGCGTTGGGGTCACCGTCACGCCAAGCGGGATGTTGGCAAACGCCGCGACCTTGGCCACGGCTTCAGGAAAGGTGACATGGTCATACTGCATGACGAAATCAAACACATTGCCGCCGCGCCCGCAGGAGAAACATTTAAACAGCTGCTTGCTTTCCGACACCGAAAACGAGGGGGTGTGCTCAGCCTGAAACGGGCACAAGCCGAACAGATTTTGGCCTTGCTTGCGCAGTTGCACGACCTGGCCGATGTAATCGGCAATATTCACGGTCGTGCGGACCTGATCGATCACTTCTTTCGGGATTCGAGCCATTCGCGATCCTCCCTCCCATAGCGGTAAAAAGTCGCACTTCAAGGTTGAAATGCGACTTCGTTTTTGCCATTTACGACAGACTAATACAAGCTAAAGTATAGCCGGTGTGCCGCGGAAAAGCAAGCTATTTAACGATGACGGCGGTGATGTCGCCAAACTGATGAATGAGGCTGGCCAGCCCGGTCAGCTCGGCTAAGCGGTTGGTGCGGACCTGCTTATCGTCAGCCATGATCATCGTTTCGGTAAAGTAATCGGTGATGACCGCGGTTAGCCCGCGCAGCGCCTGGTAATTCGCCTCACTCGGCTGGGCCTCAAAGTCAGCCTTGACCGTGCTGACGGCGTCGTGGAGCGCCTTTTCGGTGCTGTTTTCAAACAACGCCACGTTGACCGCCACATTTTGTGGATCCTTGTCAGCAATCCGCAGCACGCGGCCGAGTGCTTCCATGGTCGCCTTAAAGTCAGGATCGTCCTGATGTGCAGTGAGGATCTTGGCGGCGTCGATCATCCCCGTGAGGTCGACTGTTGGGGCGTTTTGCACGGCGTCCAAGATGTCGTGACGGATTTTGCCGGTGCCCAGGAACTGCCCCACGCGGTCGCGGAAAAAGTCAGTGACGGCGGCCTGATTCTTCCCCCAGTCGAGGCCGGCCAGCTGATCATTTTGGGTCAGCTGCGCGACGACCTGTTTCTGCAGTGCGGACACATCGAACTGCCAGTGCTGTGCGGCCACCATCCGGACGATGCCGTATGCCTGACGGCGCAGCGCGTAAGGGTCGTTTGAGCCAGTCGGGATCAGGTCAACAGCAAAGAAGCTCATCACGGAGTCGAGCTTATCGGCAATCGCGAGCAAGGTGCCGATAGTTGACTGCGGCAGTGCCCCGTCCGCTGAAATCGGTTCGTAGTGTTCGCGAATCGCCTGCGCGACGGCCGGGTCCTCCCCGGCCAAGGTGGCGTAGACCTCGCCCATCACCCCTTGCAGCTCGGCAAATTCGCCGACCATGGCCGAGACTAGGTCAAATTTATAGATTGAAGCCGCCCGCAGCAGCTTCTGCTTGTCGGCGTCTGCAAGGCCCACGTGATCGGCCAGCAGCCCGGCAATGGTCTTCACGCGCGCCATCTTCTCCGTCATCGACCCGATCTTGTCGTGGAAGCTGACGGTCTTCAGGCGATCCACAAACTGGGCGATCGTCTTCTTGCGGTCCTCCGCGTAGAAGAACGCGGCGTCTTCCAGGCGTGCCGTTAGGACCTTGACGTTCCCCCGGATCACATTGTCGAGGTGATCGGCGTTGCCGTTGCGGACCCCGATGAAGGCGTTGACCATTTTGCCTGCTTGATCGCGGGCGTAAAAGTAGCGCTGGTTATCCTTCATCGAGGTGATCAACACGGCTTCTGGAATGTCGAGGTATTTCTCGTCAAAACGGCCCGCAAAGGCGGTTGGCCATTCAACCAGGTTGTTGACCTCTTCCAGCAAATCTTGATCCAGATCGATCTGCCACTGGTTATCCGTGGCGATTTTGGCAATTTGGGCTTTGATCAACGCCTTGCGCTCGTCGGCATCCACCAGCACCTTTTCACCGCGCAGGGCTTCAACATAATCGCTGGCCTGCTTCAAGTCGACCGGATGGCCAAGGAAGCGGTGACCTTGGGTGCGGCGGCCGGCCTTGATATCCAGCAGCTGCATCGGCACCACCTGGTCATCAAGCAGCGAAACCAGCCAGTGAATGGGCCGGATATACTCGAAATCGTAGCTGCCCCACTTCATGCGGGTTGGGAAAGTCAGACCCTTGATCACGTCGACCAGCCCAGGCAAAATCGCTGACGCGGGCTTGCCAGCTGTCTGCTTGTGCAGGTAAACGTACTCGACGCCTTTCAGTTCGCGGAACTCGATGTCATCAACGGTCATCCCCTGACCGCGCGTGAAACCGATGGCGGCCTTGCTCCAATTGCCGGCTGCGTCCTGCGCGATTTTCTTGGCCGGGCCCTTGACGTCTTCTTCGGTGTCTGCCTGCTTGGCCGCCAGACCCAACACTTCGATCGTCAGGCGGCGCGGGGTGGAATAGGTGTTGATCGTTTCATAATCCAGGTGGTTGTCCTTGAGAAACTGGCCGGCTTTTTGCGCGAATTGGGTCACGCTTGGGGTGACCACATGGGCGGGCATATCCTCCAAGCCGATTTCTAGTAAGTATGTTGCCATTAGTCTGCCTCCTCTACCTGGTGCTTCAAAAGCGGGAAGCCCAGCTTCTTGCGCTCTTCAACAAACGCCCGGGCGACCTTGTGCGCCATCTTGCGAATTCGGCTGAGATAGCCGGCCCGTTCGGTGACCGAAACCACGCCGCGCGCATCCAACAGGTTGAAGGTGTGGCTGCACTTCAAGATGTAGTCATAGGCCGGGTGCACCAGGCCGAGATCCATCAAGCGCCAGGCTTCCTTTTCGTACGCATCAAAGAACTTCAGCAGCATGTCCTGGTCGGATTCCTCAAATGAGTACTTGGAGTGCTCGTATTCCGGTTCCTTGAAAATGTCGCCGTACAGCACACCGTCGCCCCATTCGAGGTCGAACACCGAATTCACGTCCTGAATGTAGGACGCCAGGCGCTCCACCCCATAGGTGATCTCGCTGGTCACCGGTGACACTTCAAGGCCGCCGACGACTTGGAAGTAGGTAAACTGGCTGACTTCCATGCCGTCAAGCCAAACTTCCCAGCCAACTCCGGCGCAGCCCATTGACGGGTTCTCCCAGTTATCTTCAACAAAGCGAATGTCGTGTTCGAGCGGGTCGATGTTCAAAGCGCGCAGCGAATCCAGGTAATAGTCCTGAATATTCTCCGGCGACGGCTTCATCACGACCTGGAACTGGTGGTGTTGATACAAGCGGTTCGGGTTTTCCCCGTAGCGGCCGTCAGCCGGCCGCCGGGACGGCTCAACATACGCCGCGGCCCAAGGCTCCGGGCCGATGGCGCGCAGGAACGTGTAAGGACTCATGGTGCCGGCCCCTTTTTCTGTGTCATAGGCCTGCATCAGCATGCAGCCCTTGTCAGCCCAGAAGTTTTGCAGGGTCTGAATCATTTTCTGGACACTCATTTTCTTGGTCATTGCTTCCTCTTTTCTGGTCATGAAAAAAGCGCCTCTATGCCAAAATCAGCATAGGGACGCTTGCGCGCGGTTCCACCCTACTTCAAGCCCGAAAGCTTGCCCTTCATTGTGCTGGCTCAAAAACGCCAACTGTCCGTACTTCGGTGAGGCTCACACTCTCCCTCACTCGCTGTCACCACCACGCACAGCCCTTTTTCTCATCACCGCTATGTTGTTATCAGTATAGCATTCGTTGATATACCGTCAAGTTTTCGCCATGAAAACTGCTAAAGTGTCTGCTTTTCGCCATGTCCTCTCTCATGTCCTCTCACCCTTTTCTATCTCTTGCGGCCCTAGGCTCACAGCGGTTATTTTTTGCCAGTTTTTAGATAATTTGCAAGTCGCTCAGCCGCTTCAACCTCCTGCTCTTTGTGGACACGTGCGTATATTTGCAAGGTTATACGTGGGTCCGTGTGGCCTACCATCTTCTGCACAGTGCTGACAGCAACCCCAGCAATCAGCAGGTTGGAAATGTAAGACTTGCGAAGTTTGTGGAGTGATATGCTCGGCGTGAGGTTGTTGCTACGAATAATGTTACTTAGCCATTGCCTTGGCTTGTCTACCCTCAGACGGTTACCGGTCTTGGTGGTAAACAGCAGCTGATGCTGTGCAGAGTACTTAGCGTCTGAATAGATATAGTCAGGCTGTTCAACACGCCAGCGTTTAAGCCAGTCGACCGTCCCACCATCAATAGGTACTTCACGCCGGCTTGCACGTGTTTTAGGCGGGTTTACCATCAGGCGCCCATGCAGTCCAAGCGATACAGTCTTATTGACACTAATAGTGTGCTTAACGAAGTCTATATCGTTCCAGTCCAACGCGAGTACTTCGCCGATTCTTAACCCGGCGTAGGCTAGTATGCGAAAAAGGACATACTTGTGTAACTCACGCTCGGGGTTTATACAGTCGAAGAACAGCTCTAGCTGATGCCTATCCCAGAAGTCATCAACGTTGCCCACTGCGTCTTGTACTCGCGGTAGGATCACGCGCTTAGCCGGGTTCTGACTGATGTATCCTTGCAGTTCGGCGTACTCCAGCACTCTATTCGCGTGGACAAAATAGCGCTTAAACGCGACTGGTGACTCACTAAACCATTTGCTTACTGCCTCTTGCATGTCTGCGGGCGTAATTGCGTCAACATACACGTCGCCTAGGTCAGGCAGTATATGCAGGTTAAAGCAGTCACGTGTCTTAGACCAGCTGCTTTCTCTCACAGTCAGCATGTAAGACTTTACCCACTCATCGTATACGTCGCTAAACTTTAGCCTTTGCTGCTTGCTTTCGGTTACTGCCGTCAGTACCCCCGCGGCAATATCTTCCTCAAGTTGTTTACCCGCGATGATCGCTTCACGGCGGGTCACATAGCCTCCCTTCGTCTTGTATAGCTTACGGCCGGTCTTTTGGTCCTCGCCGACGTACGCCTTAGCACGCCAGCGTATGCCCTTGCCAGTCTTATACTTGCTTACACTTGCCATTACGTATGCGTCCTTCCCACCGCCAGCAGGTAGTGGACAGGTAGCTTAGTCAGACTCCACAAGTGACCTAACTAAGTCACGCATAACATTTACTTGTTGCTTGCTTAAAACTCTTGCCTTCCAAAGATACTTGACGTTATCCAGTGCAATGTCGACTGTTGCAATTTCTTGAGAATGAACTTGGGCACTAGCTACACTGGGTACTTTTACCACGGGTTGTTGCTTGAGTGCAAACATAATTGCATCGACTGATTCTTTCTTTGGTTTTCGGTATCCTAGTTCATATGATCTGATTGAGGACAATGAAAGCCCCGAACGGTCTGCTAACTCGCTTTGCGTTAAGCGGCGTGCCAATCGCATTTCTTTAATCTCATCACCAATATTTGTCAAAAACTTCGCCTCCTTTTCAAGTGTACAAAATAAGTCACATTTTTCATTGACATGTACAAAAGTATATGTTAATCTTTCAGTGTCTTAAAAATATCACATAGGCAAAGAGAAGGGAAGTGATTGCATGGCATTGCTTGTTTGGATTCTGGAGCATCAGCTGACGATTGCAGCATTAGTATTAGCTTCATTACTAGCCTTCGTGATTGGACAGTTTGTACAATTTTGCGAAGACGACAAAAAAGCCGCCAAGCGTGATAACGCTTAGCAGCCAAGGTCAGCTAACTGAATAGCTGAAGCAATCAACCCATTGGCGTGGGCCTATGCTGATGTATCTCACCTGATACAGACTCAGTATACACGATTGCTATGTTCGTGTCATGCATACCTGCGCACGGTTAAACAACAGTCAGGTGGTCAGCTGGAGCCGATGCTATAAAGTCTAGCCGACGCGAGGATTAGTCACCCTCAACTCGTCACTTAGGCGTCCACGGCCTTCCAGACTATATAAAGGGTAAACAGTGGGGGTGGAACGTTTTGTCGGCCGATGAAGCCGAGGGGTCACCCAGCCAACCAGTGTATTTGCGGTGTTCACACGAGCTAGACCGCACGCCTAACAGCAAATAAACCTCAAGCTCGCACTAGTGGTATGTCGGGCAGGACTGACATAGGAATTGGATGCTGAAGGATGGCGAGCTTAGCGCCGCTTTCCAGACAGGCTGTGTATGAAACTATTGGCGGTGAAAAGCCGCCCACAGTACCAGCTTTTTGCTGGGGGAACTGCCAGAAATTACCAAGGCAAAACAAAAAGACCCCAGCATCTCTGCTGAAGCCTTTAAGGTTGGAACTGAATTGTGCCGACATATGTACTCGGTGACCAGCTATCTAATTAGTAGCTTGTCGCCTGGGTGAATCATGCTGTAAATTGTCTTGCCATTGTGAGAAGCAAGGGTGTACATTGACATGCCATGAGCGGTAGCGATTGACCACCAGCTGTCACCATACTTGACGGTGTACATACTGTGACTATTAGCAGTAGCTACGTTTGCTTGCCTAGTTGTTTGCAAAATCTCTACGTCACTCTTGCTAATCCAGCTTAGGATACCCGCGAGTAATACCCTGTTTCCGCTCACTTGTTGGACTGTATAAGTACGCCCGTGTACCCAACTTGGTATTGCCACGCCGTTAGCCCATGCCCTAGCGCTAGTGTTAACCTTCACTTTAGCCCCATTGGTAAGACTGGGATTAACTGTGGTAATACCCGTGTTTGCTTGCTTAGCAGTCTGTAGTATCTCAACGTTAGACTTGCTAATCCAGCTTAGTATGCCAGCAAGCAATACCCTGTTTCCACTCACCTGTTCCACAGTGTAAGTATTGCCTTTGACATAGCTTGGGATAGCTTGCCCAGTAGCCCAATGCTTAGCGATGAGGTTAACCTTAACCTTAGTCCCTTTGGTGATTGATGCCTTAGTAGCCCTGTTGGCTGTTGCCCCAGCATTAATAGCTGGTGTGGACGTCTTAGGCTTTACTGTGACCTTACCATTGTCACTGGTTGTAGTCTTACCGTAGCCATTATCGGTGATACCAGTCAAGTCAATGTTACCGTCTAGTCCACCAGCCTGATACATGCTCGTAAACTGGAAGATACCAATGTTGTTAAAGCTTGGGAAGTAATTATATTTTGGCTTGATAGTAACTTGATAATTAGGATACTCCGCCAGCCATAATTGATAAGTATTAGCAATATTCGCCAAATCAGTATTTGCCACCAGATAAGACTTGTAGCCGTATAACATTGGCGTGTACCCGGCGTCCTTTATGCGCTGTAATCCGTACAGTATCGCCGCCGTGTTATTGGCCTTGCTGGAGCTTGCACCTGCTTCATAGTCAAGCGCCACGATGGAACCCTTCGGCGTCTGTACCATTGGCAAAAAGTGGTCTAACGCCGCTTTAGCGACCGCCGTGCTACCCCCGACTTGATACCAGATATACGTATGTGCTCGCTTACCAGCGGCTATCGCCGAGGCTACCTGTGTATTATACGTTGACTGATTGATAAAAGCACCATTATAGGTACCACCAACCTGTGCTATCACAAACTTATCGCCAGAATAGCCAAACTTACCGTTTGCGCCCTGATAGACTGACCAGTCAACACCAGTATCTCCCTTGGCGGCGGATACAGTCACACCGGCGAACGAAATGGACGCAATGGCGACCCCAAGCGTGATTAGCTTAGTTTTCAGCCTCACAGCTACGCCCCCTTCGTGTATGTACTTTCGATTAAGTCCTTCATGCTTGCATAAGCTGATTCAACGGCGTTAGCTATCGTTGCTTCATCAACGGCGGTAAACCCTAGCTTAGCTAAGCCGGCTTTAACGTCTGCTATCGCCTTAGACTTCTTTACGGCGCCGGTCACCGCTTCGGTCACGCCTAGTTGCTCTGCGGCTACTACCGCTGCTTCCGCCAACGGCTGTATAACCTGAATAAGGCTTACCGCTTGCTTATTCTTGACGATGGCGTTGCCAATGAATGCCGCCACGATTGGTATCACCGCAACGGCTATCTGTATGATTAAGTCTTTCATGTGCTTACCTCCTGTTATTTATAGAAACTTTTCAATGATATAAACGAAGATGGTAAGGCCGATGCTACCACCAATAACTCCCCAAATCGTCCACACCATCTTTTTTAAACTGCTTATATCTCGTGCGTTATCAAGACCGACGTTATAAGCTTTTTCAGCTTTTTCATCGGTGGTAGGCAAAGATGTAAGTTGTTGCTTTATCTGCACAATATCCTCTTTAATCTCCATTAGCATTTTTGTTTGCTCGTCCACGACGGTCACCCAATTGTTATTTATTTGCCACAACGTAGTCAGTACCGGTTATCTGCTTGTATTGGTCTGGGGTGAGCATAACTGGCACAAAGGGTGTTAAATCAATTCCCCAGCTGTAAAACAGTACGCACTGGTCATAGCTGCTCATGACTTCGCCTCCAGTTGTGCTAACCGTAGGCTTAGCGTGGCGATCAGCTGCTGCTCGGCCGTTGGCGTTACCTTGTTAGCCTCCGCCTCAATCTCCGCCTGCCTAGCTGCGTCAATCGTTATAATGCCATCTGCTGATACCTTTGAGGCTCCCAAACAGATGCCAGTCAAGTCTGCCGGCGTTGATTCTCTTCCAATTTGATGCGAACAATCTCTGACTTCCCATCCAATAAAAATCACCTCACCATATTTGATGAGGCAATCATATCGCCCAGAAGCTGGCATTCATATTCGGTCTGTTATTAGGTAAGCACCCAATAACCGACCGCCTTGCAAACTAAGAGTAAGCACCTAATAACCAACCGTATGTAAGAGCCCCACAATCTCGCTTTTTGAGATTGTGGGGCTCTGCTTTGTTACGCTAGGTTTTGAATTGCCGATGGAATGTGGACAATATTCCATGGTAAACAAGCCTCCAACTGTTCGTTTTTTGCGAAAGTTGGCAGCACTGACACTTTTTGAAGTAGATCCTCGAGATACTCAACCGGATCAAGTCCATTTGCTTTGGCGGTTTCAATCATTGTCATCCAGATGGTGTTGGCCACGGCACCTTTGGGACTTGTACTAAATAACCAATTTTTCCGCCCGATCACGTAGGTCTTCATGTTTCGTTCGGATGCGTTGTTACTCAAGTCGATTTCGCCGTAATCCAGCACTCGATTTAAGGCAGTCCGTTGACCTTGCGCATACGCAATGGCTTTACCCAGTTGACCTTTCGGCAACGTATCGACTTGGTCGCACCATTTCCAGAAACGTTCAATCAGTGTTTTAAGTTCTTGCTGGCGCTTATTAAAGCGCTCCACGACCCAAAAAAGGTCAATAATCTCCGGTGTTGATCGTCATCAACGCCAAGAATTTTAGGCCCCTTTTTTACCGTTGAAACTAAAACGCTGCCAAGGGAGTCTGATATAATGGAGGTATTCATATAGAAGGAAGACTTCAAACAATGGAAACAAAAAAAGTGATCGAGGACCTCATCGCTTTCCGTAATGACCGCGGTTGGCAGGACTATCACACGCTGGAATCGCTTTCGCGAGCGCTGGGCATTGAAGCCTCTGAAGTGGAAAAAGTGTTCTTGTGGAAACATTCTGATTCGGATCTGTCGGACCAGGAAAAGGACGACTTGAAGCTTGAGCTCGCCGATGTTCTTACCTACACGTACTATATGTGTGAGAAGCTTGGTGTGGATCCAAACCAAATCATCGAGGAAAAGTTGGCCAAGAACAAAGTACGACACTGGAAATTCGAGGAATAAGAAATGGCGAGTAAACAGATTGCATCGCCAGTAGTGTGTGAGGTCGCTTACAACGAAGCGAGCTTGGGCCAACTTGAGCGAGACCTGTCGGGCAACCGGGAGGGGGAACTGGTCTTCCAGTACCCAACGGTCTACATTGTGCATGCCGAATCGAAAAATGAGCTGACGGCCTATGTTGGCGAAACCACAGATATACGCAGGCGAACGGCGCAACATTTGGATGCGGACTCGGAGCACCGCGAGGACTGGAAGACGCTTAAAAAGCAGCAAGACGCCCAGATGATCGTGATAGGGCACGAACACTTTAATAAGTCCCTGACTTTGGATATTGAAGATCGCCTGATGCTGTATTTGACAGGGAGTCGGGGCGTTCAACACCTCAACAACCGACGCACGAATCCACAAGGAAAGTACTATCCTTCGGACGAGCGCAACGTCATTTTTAGCAAGATATGGCGCAAACTACATCAACTGAACAAAACTGCATTCCCGGTTGAAGATGTCATCAAGGACTCGGCCCTTTTCAAGGCCTCACCGTTTCATGAACTCACTCCGGAACAGCAGGACGCCCGGCAGCTCATTCTGGAACGGGTCGCCACGGCACTTCAAAATCAAACCGTTGGTCAGCTGATCCTAGTTGAGGGTGAGGCGGGTTCGGGCAAAACCGTTTTGTTGAGTAGCATGTTCTACGAGATGATGCAGACATTGAATTCGCAGGGACGGCCAATCGTGTCTGAGGATGAAACTCACTTGGATGCGGCATTGTTGGTCAATCATGACGAACAGCTGAAGGTCTACGAGCAAATCATGTATAAGCTGGAGGTGGCCTCTAAAAAAACTGACAGTGTGACGAAACCGACCCACTTTATTCTTCAGCACACTCCAGAAAAACCGGTCGATGTGGTGCTTGTCGACGAGGCACACTTGTTGTGGACACAAGGAAAACAGACCTACCGAGGATCAAATCAGTTGCTCGATTTATTACGTCGTGCGCGGGTGGTGATTGCAGTTTTCGACCGTAATCAGATCATTGCCACAAATGGTTATTGGGAGCATCAGCTGTTAGATGAGCTTGAAAGGAAAGCACGTGCCCAAGGCAACCTCGTGCAGCTCAAACATCAACTTCGCGTCCAAGCCGGGCCTGAGGTTGAAAGCTGGTTAGATGCGCTTATTCATAAACATCAGGTTCTACCCATCCCTCAGCAGGATAAACGTGGTTACGAGATTCGTGTCTTCGATGATCCGGCAGAGATGCAGACCGCAATTAAGCAAAAAGCGAAAAACCAAGAAAGCGGCTTGTCGCGTATGCTTGCCACGTTTGATTGGCCATTTGTTCAGAACAAGCGTGATAAAGATGGCGATTACTGGAACGTGAGAGTTGGTAACTGGTCCATGCCTTGGAATAAACAATTACCGCTCATCGGAGCAAAGCGGCGTTCTCATTCAGCACAGTTAGCGTGGGCGGAAATTCCTGAGACTATCGCGGAAGTCGGCTCAACATTCACGATTCAAGGTTTCGATTTGAACTATGCCGGAGTCATCATTGGACCTTCCGTCAAATTGAGAAATGGTCGAATTGTGTTTGACGCCAAATTCAGTTGTAATCCTCGGGCCAAGAACAAGCGCACATTGCAGGATGGCCGAGCAGCCGATGTTTCTCAAGAGTTACTGCAGAATGAGCTGAACGTTCTTCTGACGCGAGGGGTTCACGGTCTTTATCTCTATGCTGTTGACGCTGAGCTTCAGGCAGCATTGTTGAAAGCGCAAGGCACATTAAGTACGTTGGATATGGTGGCAGAGCAATACGCAGACTATGGCAAAACTGAGAGTGATTAGAAAATGGATAACTCGAGATTCAAAATTCCCAAATTGCAAGAACAAGTTAGCCGGGGTGTTGAGACACTCCCAAGAACAGCCTGTTATCTTATGAGTGGTTCATTGTTTAGCTTACGTGTTGTGCTGAACACCGAGTCCGGCGCACTTCGGTCTCAAAACACTCCTGGGGGCTACGGTAGTCTAGCTTTCCGGGGAAGCCCGTTAAGACGGTCTTGGGTAGCCAGCACCTGGCTGGGACTAACATCATCCAGCGACTTGCCTTTTGGGTAGTCACGTCTAATCATGCGATTGTGGGCCTCGTTGGAGCCGCAATCGCATGAGGTGTATGAATGCGCATAGAAGATGTCTGTATCTGTGTCCTCAAAGGCCTTATTCAGAGTCGAGAACTCCGGGCCATTGTCTGCGGTAATCGTGCGCAGACAGTCACCCCACTCAAGCTTGATTTCTCGTAACGCAAACTCCACAGAGTCCGAGTCTCGGCCGTCGATCAGTCGGAGAAGTTGGCAACGGGTCTTCCGCTCAATCAGAGTCAAGATGACGCTCTCCTTGCCATTGTGTTTCCCGACAACGGTATCCATCTCCCAATGTCCGAACTGCTTGCGGCGTTCGACAGCCTTAGGACGCTTCTCAATACTGCGGCCGGCTAGGCGCTTATGCTTAGTGCTCTTGTGTTGCTTGGTCCGCCGATTTGCCTTCTCCACGAGATCGATGTTCCGAATTTCTAAGCGTTGATCATCGATGTAGCGATATAAAGTGGTTGTGCACACCATCTCCTCAGGGGTGAATAGCTTGGCTCGCCGTGCGGCGCCAACGGCTGCATCAGGCGACCAGTGTTCAGTCTTGGCCTGATTAACATACCAGGCCAGGAAGTGGCTTGTAGCGGCGAATTTATCCGGCCTATGACAATTCAGACGTGCGGTCTCATAGCGCGTCTGAGCAGCTTCAGGACTATATTCCGTATGATAGATTAGTTTGCCATTAATGCGCTTAGCTTGCTTGACAGTCCCTCGGTCAATCTCATTATTGATAGTTTGATGGCAGACGCCAATTTTGGCAGCAATTTCGCGTTTGGAGGTGCCGGTGGCGTAAAGTTCTGCAATTCTACCGCGTTCCATTTGAGACAAATGATGACTTGGTTGACGACGTGTGATATCCTGTTCATGCATCAGGACAATACCTCTTTCATTGTTTGTGTTGGAACTTCAATGATACAGGATATCTGTTCTTGATGTTTTTTATTGTCCCAAATTCGTAATAAAAGTGGCTAACTTGATTTTAAAACGCGCGTCTATAATTTATCTCAAAATTTTATCAAAATCTGGTATTATGGCCCTGAGTTAATAACTGTGCTAGTTTGACGTAGGTAATAAAAGATGCCTAGCGTAGCGGTTAATTAACAATGTGTAATTGACCAACTCAGCTCGCGGCACCATGAATCTTCTTTGTCCCATCATTAAGGAAACGTGCAATGAATGCTTTCTTGCCAAAGCCAACCGTTGAACTTCCGTTATGATCGCCGTCAATATCTCCTGCAGCACTACTGATGTCCTCACTCAAATGTCCATACTTACCACCGTCTCCCTTAGTGTTTGGGTGTTTTTCTTTGGTGGTCTCAGCTAGCTTTTTGGCGTAAACATCAGCACCAGCCTTGGTAATCTTCTCTTGGTCACTGATAGACAACTGAGAAGCGGAAGAGACCATTTTGAGCCACTCTCCAAGTGTTTCGCCCATGTCCATCGCTATACCCCCTTGGTTGTTTTGACTAGGGTCAGATAGTCATAACGAATAGCATCGTTTGAATCATCTGGACTAATGTCTGAAATGTCATACACAACACCATAAAGGCGCGCCTGTTTCTGATTAATGTTTCTAGCATCATGACGGACTATGATGGTGATTGAATTATCCAAACGTGTTCCCACAAGTGTGTACTGCTGTGTGAGTGTTCGCTTCTGCTGTTTGAAATGCAGGCTATAAACCGGAACGAAGCTGGTTACATTAATGCCGGCACCAGTCCTGTGTGATTGTGGAGAGCCGAGATCAATGGTTCGACTAAAATCTGACGGCTTAAAGTTAGTTGCCATTAGTATCACCACCAGCTTGCAAGTGCACTAGCATCATCAACAAGCCTTTTGGCACACCGTTGGCTAGTGACCGGTCGTAGTACATCGCCTGTGTGAGTGTCTTAATCGCTGGTATCGTCAAGCTGTCATCAGCTTGGGCGTCACTTGACCGCTTTATAATCTCAACTGCCGTAGTTACCAGCGTAGTAATAGTCTTTAACTCGGCACCGTCTAAGTTCAGTTCGTTCAGTAACTCAGTGGCAATCTGGCTAGTGTCAATTGTTGTTGTTTCTGCCATTGCTACACCTCCTGTAAGGCCGCCGGTATTAACCTACCTGGATTATTCATAGAATTTCAAAAAAGCAGCGCAATCCCACGATTCACACGGGACTGCGCTGCTTTGGTGTTTCACCCATTGGGTGCGCCTATATGCTAAGGTTGAGTCGACAAAAACCATCACGAAAGCGAGGCTTCACACCATCTCAACTTTAACCAGCTTATCC